>DATJHT010000084.1:0-2572 GCA_035493765.1 Terriglobales bacterium | reverse complement strand
CATGCAACGGATGCAGAAGCAGCGTTGCGCGGCAAGGTGATCGATGAGCAGACAGCGCGCGAGGCGGGAAAGCTTGCGGTGGCCAATGCGACTCCACTTTCGCAGAACGGGTACAAAGTGCAGCTCTTCCAAACCGCGGTTTACCGCACGATTCTGCTGGCTGCAGGCCAGATGGGTCGGGACCCCAGCGCTGTCGGATAGGAGACGACGGGATAGGAGAAATTATGGCGGAATTGAAAGAGCAGACGAAGTGCAGATGCCTCCGCAGCAAGTCCTCGTACGCGGCGTTCGGCGAGTACAGCAAGGATCACGAGGCGCTGATGGGCACGACCAGCACCTTTTGGTGTTTGAAGACGATGAGCAAGGCGGGCCCGGACGATCATTATGTTCACGCGTCTGTATGCAACCAGAGCAGGCGCTGCTGGGAAGCGGCAGACGAGTAAGACTGCTGGCCGGCTCTGACGTGTTCGAGGAGCTGGTTGGTCGAGGACGCCGCACCGGTCCGGTTGTGTTTACGGTTCAGCAAAGGAATCGCGTACGCATCGCCATCGCTTTCGGTTTTGACCGCTTTCTTTGGAGACACAAGCATTACTTGCCCCATTGTCCAGGCGACACGGGAAGGTGGGCGGCCCACCGGTGCCCTCCGCTTTCATCGTTGGTGGTTATCCATTCTTTATACAGACCGATTCTGAGTCGGGGCACCGGAAAAACCTTGCAAGGCCCGAGAACGATCGCTTACGATCCTGGCCTTCCCGATAACTCCCCGTTATTGGATGACTCCCTTGGCCGTTCCTATCTTGTGGGCAAACATGTTCAATGAGTGAACTGGGCCACGCATCTAGAGATATCTGGAGGTGATATGGAACAGCCCCATATCTGTTTTGATCGAGTGATTCCGGCAAAATATCTGGCCGGGAAAACGTCAGCCCATCGAAATGCGCTCTCGGCATTTGAAACAGTCGTGCGCGAGCGGTCGGCCAGCCTCCCTAACCCACCGGCAAAAGATGCGCCCTTTCATGAGCATCTTCATGCCGTTGAAAGCCAACATGAGTTGAGTGCCACCGACCCGATTGAAATCGCAAGGATGGCAGTGATTAACGCGAAGAAGTGGGATAACGGCAAGCATCTTCGCTGCAAGTTTCTCGATGGCGACGATTTCCAGCGGAAGAATGTGCAAGAGAAAGCAACAGAGTGGCTGAAGTATGCCAATGTCAGTTTCGAATTCGTCAAAGATGGCGCTGCCGAAATACGCATTTCATTCCAGGCCGATCCGGGATCATGGTCGGCCGTGGGCCTGGATTGCCTGAATGCAGATTACTTCAAGAAGAACGAGCCTACGATGAATTTTGGCTGGCTCCGCGATGATACGGATGACACGGAGTACAGGAGAGTCGTGGTGCATGAATTTGGGCATGCTCTGGGTTGCATTCACGAGCATCAAAGCCCGAAAGAACATCTGAAATGGAACAAAGCCGCGGTTTATGCGGCCTTCTCCGGGCCGCCGAACAATTGGTCGAAAGACGATATCGATCACAATATCCTAGAGAAGTATTCTCCGACCGGAATCAGCACAACACGGTTCGACCGGCAATCGATCATGCTGTATCAGTTCGATGGGTCACTGTTCACAGATCATAAAGGGACGCCGCTAAATACGGAATTGTCTACGAAGGACAAACAAATGATCAAGAAGATGTACCCGAAAAGCGCTTGATGTTTTGATATTTATTTCGATTCGAGGCACTAGAGCGTTTCCACTGCTGCTTTCCCACGGCTAATCATCGCGAAACGTGGCTATTCTCTGGCGAGGAAGCCACGTTTCCAATTCGCAGTCTTGTTCCTGAAAAGGCTTTTAGAACGCCACGTTGCAGGTAACGCTTCATACTTTGCCGCGCAGGACCATTACCGAGGCGGCGGGCAAGTCGAATTCTTTGCCATCAGGAATTTGCTTCCGCACGATGGGGCCGTCCGGATCGGCGCTTCCCCCGTGATAGATCTTTTCTGTTTTGTCGCTAGCTTGAGGAAGGTGTGCGTTGAAATCGCGCTGCGGCGGGTTCCAATGATATTGAGCTCGTCCAAAGACGGATTCTTCCAGAGGGCCGCTGAACTGAGCCGGTGAGCCTGTGCTGCCCGTGAACTCAATGTGAATGCGGTGGTTATTCTCCTGGTCCTTATTGATGAGCATGACGGCCCACTGTCCATCTGACCGTTTGACTGCATAGGCAGTGACGAGCGTGTGCCCGGCGCCGTCGGTTATGTCGGAGGCGGCAGGGAATAGCTGATTGACGCCGTCAGCCTGCAGCCATTCGCGATTGATCAACTGGCTGACGAAGAACTGCGCCAGCGGCTGTTTGACGGAGTAATCGGGATTGACGGAGAACATGCCGAAGGTGCCGGCGGAGTCGTTGCAACCGTGCTCCCATTGCAACGGCAGGTAATGGAAGTAGTAGACACCGCTTCCTCCGCTGCTGAGGAAGGATCCGATGTAGTCCGCGAGCCAAAGTCCGCTGAAGATGTCCTCATAGGTTTCGCTAGTCGAGGAAGAGAGATTCGATTCGGTGATGAAGAGGGG
>DATJHT010000083.1:0-3713 GCA_035493765.1 Terriglobales bacterium | reverse complement strand
TTTTCGTAAACGAAGTGCCCAGTGGGAAGAGAACGTGCCAGGTTGTTTCGGGAGGCTGGCAGCCTGCCAGCCGAGTCAGGCAAGCTGCCTGACTTCCATTGATATCCGTACCGTCCTAATCCTTCAGCAGCGAGAGGAACTCGAGGCGACGGCTTTGCCGGCGAAATGCAGATGTTCGAGAATTTCGCTGCGGAAGCGGAGAAAGGAATCGCTAGTGCGATCACGTGGTCGCGCGAGGTTGATATCGATCTCGCGATCAATTCGCCCGGGCGGCTGCGTCATTATCAGGATGCGATCACTCATATAAATCGCCTCATCAATGTCGTGCGTGACGAGCAGCATCGTAGTGCGACGATTCTGCCACAGCCTGAGTACTTCGTCCTGCATGCGCATCCGAGTGAAAGCATCGAGCGCGCCGAGCGGTTCATCGAGCAGCAGAACCTTGGGATGATTGATCAGTGCGCGTGCAAGCGCAACGCGCTGCGCCATGCCGCCGGAAAGGTGATGCGGATAAGCGTTCGCAAACGCTTCGAGTCCGACCAGCCGCATGAATTCGTCCGCTTCATTGCGTTTTTCGCGCAACACTCCACGTGCAGCGAGACCAGCCTCAATATTGCGGCGAACAGTTAGCCATGGGAAGAGATTTGGGTCTTGAAACACCAGACCGCGCTCTGCACTTGGTCCGACAATCTTTTCGTTGCCGACAAGCAGCTCACCGGAGTCCGAAACATCCAAGCCGGCGATCAGCCGAAGCAAGGTCGACTTTCCACAACCGCTTGGTCCAACTAACGACACCAGTTCACTCGCGGCAATGGAAAACGAAATGCGGTCGAGGGCCAGACGGCTTGTGCCGGGTGAGTCAGGCACTGGAAAAGTCTTGGAGATTTCCTGCACGCGAACGCCTGACGCGACTGCATCATTCGTGTTCACCACTTAATTATTCCCTTCTGCCAGACCAAAACTCGATCGCGCAGTTTGAACAGCAAAGTCATCACTGTAGAAAAGAAGGCTGCCATGATGATAAGCGCTGCAAAGACTTTACCGTATTCGGCCCAGCCTTGTGCCCAACTGAGATACCAACCAAGACCGGACTTAACTCCGACAGACTCCGCGACGACCAGAGTTAGAAACGAGGAACCAAGTCCCATGAACAAACCGATAAAGATGTTTGGGAGAGCGGCCGGTATAGCGACTCGAAAAATCAAATAGAGGCGCCCGGCGCCGAGTGTTCGAGCTACGTCCAGGAAAGATGCGCGAGTATTGGAAATTCCAGAGGCAGTCAACATGGTAACCGGGAACCATACCGCAAGGGAAACTAATCCTGCGGCTGACACGATTGCCGAAGGAGCAACTACCATGGCAAGAGGGATCCACGCTGTAGCGGGAATGGGTCCTACAACTTTGAGTAGAGGCATCCCCCAATACCGCACCGAACTCGACCATCCGATACACACACCGCTCACAACCCCGAGGATCACGCCAAGTGTGTACCCACTCACGAGCAAAATGAGTGAGTGCCACGTGCTATCGAGCAAAAGCGCGCGATCGCTAATCAGACTTCGTAACACCGCTGCGGGTCCGGGAAAATACGGCAATGGAAGCAGATGCAAGCCCGTGGTGATCACGTCCCAAACACCGAGTAACACAATTGCAGCTGTAAAAATCGGCCACATGTGGCGCATCCATCTGCGCAACGCAGGCCAGAATCTTTGCGCGATTCCAAGAAAAATTGAGACGGCAAGGATTTCCCAAAACAGCAACATGTAAGAATGCGTCTCGAGCGGCGGCGCTTTTTGTGCAATCAGCAGGTGAGTTCCGAAGGTAATTAAACTCGCGAACGGAACGGCTACCTGCATCAGCCACGGCAATTGCGACGATTTGTCCGGAAGCGTGGTACGCGCATTCGTTACTGGTCGGACCGATGTCATTCTTATGCCGCCGTCGCCGGCCAGGAATTTCGGATCATTTTCCATCTACACCGCGCAGACATAAACAGAGATATTGAAAAGCCCGGCATCATGCTTCGCATTTCATCACGGCGCTCCGCTCAACATGACCGCGCAATTATCAGTCGTTCTTGATCCTTGCTTACTTCTGCGCTGCGACCGTGCTTTTCTGAAGACACTGCGCGTCGGGGTCGGCAAGATTTGGCGCATCCTGGTCGGGTTGATCGAACAGCTTTCGTCGGCAGCATGAATCTCCGCTGTCCTTTTGAATCAAAGCCGCGATCAGTCGGATATCTTCGTCAGGTGAAACCTGGGCGCCGGCAATTTTTTCCACTTCGATGCTCTTGATCCAATCGTCCGTCACGCCAGGAAGATGCATGAAAGCGCGTTTCGCCAACGCATCGGTATCAGTCTCCGCAGAGAGCATCTTAGCGAGTTTCATTTCCCGGCCGGCAGATTGCACGGACTCTTCGGCTAACTGAACACTCGGTATATAGCGCAATCGACCGAGGGCAACGGTGTTGAGTTCGGGCGTTGAAGCGAGATATTTTTTCTCCACGGCCATGACGGCCGCAGCCCTTGGGTTCGTCTCGACCCACTTGGCGCCTTTTAACAACGCACGTGTCGCTCTGGCAGCTGTATCGGGATTGCCATCCACCCATTTGCCGTTGGCGATGACTTCGCAGCAATACTCGTCTTTGTAAGGTGCGTCAGTAACCTGGTCGGCAATGTTTCTTACTTTACCTTCCGCGATTAAGAGGCTTCCGATCGGTTCCGCATTCGCGACCGCGTCCACTTCGCCTTTATCGAGTGCCAGCCCTAGTTCACCCGCTGGAAAAACTTTCCAGATAATATCTTTGCCCGCATCGATTCCGTGAACGCCGAACACCCGGTTTGCGAAAACGAACGGAGGCGTTCCCATTCCTGGCACACCAATTCGCTTTCCTTTCAGGTCTTCGACCGTGTGAATGTTCGTCTTCAGGCCCGCTTGAACACGCAGGCACCCGCGGTGAATCCCGGCCAGGAACCTGACATCCAATCCCTGCTCGATCGGCTTTAGAAAGTACATCACCAGATGATGAGTGATGTCGTAGCTGCCAAGCGCCAGCGCATCCTTGTAAGTTGACCAGCTGCACTTCACCAATTCAGGCTCGAGCCCCTCCTCCTTGAAAAAACCCTTCTCGTAAGCTGCGTAGATCGGGGCCTCGCAGGTTAGGCCAATGTAACCGACGCGGACTTTGTTTGAGTTCTGAATAGCCGAACCGGATTTCTTATTGCAGCCTCCGAAGAGGAGAAGGCTGAGCGAAATCGCAACAACGAAAAGCTTCGCGGCCATTGTGGGGTTCGAAGGTTTTGGAGATAGCTCCATAAGTTTTTCCTATGCAAGCAGAATCTTGGCCCGCAATCAACTCCGAACGCATTCGCGGTCAAGCTCCTGATTGCATTTTGCCATTCGGCCGAACAATATTGCTTCTCGCATGTCGGAGCCTTTGGACATTCGCCACCTCCGGTATTTTCTCGCCGTGGCCGAAGCAGGCAGTTTTAGCCGCGCAGCTGACCGGTTGGGAATTTCGCAACCGAGTGTTTCGCAACAAATGCGCGATTTGGAAATGGGTCTTCGTGTTGCTTTGTTCCAGCGCCGTGGGAAACGGATTTTGCTCACTCCACGCGGTTTGATTTTTCAGGAGCACGCCCGGGCGCTTCTTCATCAGGTGGAGAATCTTCTCCACGAACTGAACGGTGAACCCGGAGAATTGCGCGGCGAAT
>DATJHT010000082.1:0-11466 GCA_035493765.1 Terriglobales bacterium | reverse complement strand
TTACCATGCCTCTGGTAGTCGCCGCGATGGGTGGGCCGCAGGCGCTGCTCGGCTGGATACTCGGCGCCCTGCTCGCGATCTGTGATGGCCTGGTCTGGGCCGAACTTGGCGCAGCCATGCCCGGGTCTGGCGGATCCTACGTTTATCTTCGCGAGATTTATGGGCCGAGAAGGCTGGGGAAGCTGGTGTCGTTCCTATTCATCTGGCAACTCTCGTTCAGCGCACCCTTGTCGATTGCGTCGGGAGCGATCGGCTTTGCCAAGTACACGGCTTATCTTTTACCGAATCTGGAAACACGCTACGCAGCCCACCAATGGAACCTGCACCTGCCGCTGCTGGGAAACTTGCAACTCGGATGGGAGCTGGCCGGCACAACGTTTCTTGCAATCGGAATCGTGCTCGTAGCCATATTCTTGCTCTACCGGAGGATCACACAGGTTGGAATCATTTCAAGATTCCTGTGGGTGATCGTGATGGGAACCATCGGTTGGATTATCTGGGCAGGCCTCACTCATTTTGATCATGCGCGTGCCTTCAGCTTTCCGCCGGGAGCATTCTCACTTTCAGAAAATTTCTGGCTGGGCCTGGGCTCGGCCATGCTGATCGCCACCTACGATTACTGGGGTGCGTATAACGTGTGTTTTCTTGGAGACGAACTGAAAGATCCCGGCAAGACGATTCCGCGGGCGGTGCTGCTATCGATTCTGTTGGTCGCAGGTCTATATCTCTTGATGAACTTGAGCGTGCTGGGCGTGATGGACTGGCATCAAGTGATCTCCGCCGCGCAGTCGAACAACAAGCTGTACGTGTTTTCCACGCTGATGCAAAACATTTATGGGGGCTGGGCCGGGAATCTGGTCACCGCGCTCATTATGCTCACGGCGTTCGCATCCGTTTTTTCCCTGGTCCTGGGGTATTCGCGCGTACCTTACGCCGCGGCACTCGACGGAAACTACTTCAAGATTTTCTCGCGGGTTCACCCGGTCTATCAGTTTCCCCACATTTCACTTCTGGCGCTCGGAGGCACGGCGCTTCTGTTTTGCTTTTTTCGCCTGGCGGACGTAATCTCGGCGCTAGTCGTAATTCGCATCCTGCTGCAATTCCTTCTGCAAGCAATAGGGCTGATTGTGTTACGTATTCGCCGTCCCGAAATGCCACGCCCCTTTCGCATGTGGCTTTATCCGGTTCCCGCCGTGCTTGCGATTGTCGGATTCGTTTACATCGTGATGAAAAGGCCGGATTCGCTGAAACAAATTCGCTATGCGGCAGTAATTCTTATCGCCGGGCTGGTGCTGTATTTCGTACGCGCGTGGCGAAATCGTGACTGGCCGTTCGGAGAAAAGGCCATCGCGACTCCGGCCGAGGTGCGGGCCAGCTGATGTCTGAATCGGTAAACCTGCCGGCGCCCACTCGCATGAATGGATCAGCACTTGATCCACTGCGCGAGCCGCTGTTTCGTTCGCTCTGGTCCGCCGCCGTGATTTCCTACACGGGCACCTGGATGCAGAACGTGGGCGCAGGCTGGCTGATGACGCAGCTCACCGTTTCGCCGCTGATGGTTGCGCTGGTGCAGGCGGCAAGTACGTTGCCAGTGTTCCTGGTGATTCTTCCCGCGGGTGCGCTCGCCGACATGGTTGACCGCCGCCGCTTTCTGCTCATCACACAGGCGTGGATGGTAGGAGCAGCCGGGCTGCTTGGAATATTCACGCTGCTGGGGTGGGTGACGCCGTGGCTTCTGCTGGCGTTCACCTTCATGTTAGGCCTGGGCGCGGTCATGAACGATCCCGCCTGGCAGGCGATCACGCCGGAGATCGTGTGCGCGGAAAATCACGCGCCCGCAGTCGCGTTAAATTCAGTCGGCTTTAATGTTGCTCGATCTGTGGGCCCGGCATTGGGCGGAATCGTGATCGCGGCAACCAATTCCGGAGTTGCTTTTCTGCTGAACGCGGCATCATTTTTTGGCGTGATATTTTTTCTGTATCGCTGGAAGCGGCCCAGCTTTGAACATGGCGCATCGACGCGAATGATGGAGTCGCTTCGAGCGGGCCTGCAGTATATGAAGGGCGATCACGTTGTCCATTGTGTTCTGATTCGGACAGGCGCATTCAGCCTAGCCGCAAGTTCACTGCTGGCGTTGCTGCCGGTGATTGCTCGAGAGCACGGAGCGACCGGGTACGGTCTGCTGCTCGGCGCGTTTGGACTCGGCGCTTTGGCTGGAGCCGCCGTGCTCCCGCAGATGCGCAACCGGTATTCAGTTGACGGTGTGGTCGCCGGGGCGATTGTACTGTTTGCGGTCACTACCTTCGCTTCGGGACGGGTGCACGCGTTTCACTGGCTGGTGCTGGTGCTGTTTGCGTCTGGGATTGCGTGGATCGCAATTCTGGCGTGCTTAAACGTTGCAGCGCAAACCATGTCTCCTCCGTGGATGCGGGCGCGTGCACTTTCCATGTATCTGCTGGTCCTGCAGGGCGGAATGGCTATTGGCAGCGCGGCCTGGGGCGCACTGGCGACAAAAGCCGGCGTTCCCACTACAATGCTTTGTTCCGCAGCTACTCTGGTTTTGGGATTACTAACGGTACGGCGCTACCGGCTTACGGCAAGAGAACTGGAGTTTACGCCGGCTGTGGTCCGTGACTGATTTTGCAGGATTAACTCGTCGAAAGTTCCAGCAAGCAGGAAATGCCGTCAAACAAACTACTGAGGAGATCACTATGCGTAATGCGAAGTTGATGTTGGGGCTCATGGTCGTGCTTGGTTATTCGGGATTTGCGCTCGGTCAGATGGCAATGACAGCCGCCAAGACGCCGGGCGATGCGCTGAACGCAATTCTCGATATTGGTTCGGGCGAATTCATCGGCGCCGCTGACGCCATGGCCGAAGACAAGTATTCCTTTGCCCCCACCAGCGGCGAGTTTAAAGGGGTGCGAACGTTCGGTGAGCAGGTTAAGCACGTCGCCGCAGTCAACTACATTTTCGCGGCGACGGTATTGAACGAGAAACCGCCTGTGGATGTTGGCGGCGAGAATGGCCCTGACTCGATTAAGTCGAAGGCCGAAATCATGAAGTTCTTAAAAGACTCCTTTGCTTACTTGCATAAGGCGTTGGCTTCGATCAACGATAAGAATCAATTGGACGAAGTATCAATTTTCGGAATGAAGATGCCGCGCCTCAGTGTGGGAGCATTTTCAACCGCTCATCCTTTTGACCACTATGGGCAGATGGTCGAATATCTGCGCATGAACGGGATCGTTCCGCCGGCCAGCCGTCCGCAGCCGGGGAAATAGGACTGCATCGGGAACTGAGCATAGAGAGTGAGAATGCAGAAGTCTAGAGATTCATTCTGCATTCTTACTTTTGAATTTTGATTTGTGTCTCTGGTCTCTGTGGTGAAGTTGCCCGTCCAGCACCCTTGGTTCCAACTTTTTGTGATCGGCCCCTTGCGGAGTTGCCTGGTATCCCTTAGCATCCGGAATGAAAGCCGGCCTGCAAGCTTGGTGATGGCGGTAACCGATTTTTGAACCAATGCTTGAATGAACGGGGCCTGACTCGATATCAGATCCGGTGTGCCATGCTCCGCCATGCGGAGAGGCCTAAAGGGTCGCGGAGGGCTCCAACGTCTACCGACGGTTCATTCTCGGCCCGTCACACGGACTCGTGGGTCGGCTTGAAATATCTGTTCATCGGAAGATCGGGTCAGGGATGATCGGATCACCAGATTACCCGACTTCCACCTCCTGCTTGCATCTAATAAACTAGAAACGTGTTCCCCAGACTTTTCCATCTTGGCAATTTCAGCATTCCCACCTATGGGGTGCTGGTCGCAACCGGCGTACTGGTCGGGTTATGGATCAGTGTGCGGAATTCAGAGAAGCAGGGGATCAAGGCGGAAAACGCCTGGGACTTCGGCATCGCACTGGTGCTCGCTGGGATTCTGGGCGCCAAGATTCTCTACATCATTCTCGATTGGCGTTCCGGGCACGTTTACGGACAGAACCTCCGCGAGATTTTTACGTTCGACACGCTACAGGCGGGCGGCGTGTTTTCCGGCGGCCTGGTGGCGGCGTTCATCGTCGCGTGGTGGTTTCTCAGAAAGCACCACATGCCGGCGCTGGCTACTTGTGATGCCTTCGCCCCAGGCTTGGCGATGGGCCATGCCATCGGACGCCTCGGCTGCTTCGCCGCCGGATGTTGCTACGGGAAACCGACAACTCATATCTGGGGTGTGACTTTCACTAATCCCCTGGCGGCGCAATTAGTGGGAACGCCGCTGGGGCACGCACTGGAGCCGACACAGTTGTTCGAGTCAGCGGCTGAGTTGGGCATCTTTTTTCTTCTCACCTGGATGTTCAAGCGCAAGAAATTCGATGGGCAGGTTTTCGGGGCTTATCTTTTTCTGTACGGAATCGCGCGATTCTTCCTGGAATTTATTCGCGACGACCCGGGCCGGGGATCGGTTTTTGGAGGAGTGCTCTCCGGAACACAGCTGATCGCTATTGGCCTGGTACTGACTGGCGGACTGATCTGGTACTTGCGGCCGACGCCAAAGGCCTTGTTGGTGACGGCGACGCGATAGGCAAGCCCCTCGAGTATTAGACTGTCATCCTGAGCAAAATCGATACCAATCTACATAGAACAAGCTATGCTGTCCCGCCGGAGCACGCGGGCCAGCGCCTTGACCAGTTCTTGGTTTCTCAGATTCCGGACATCAGCCGGGCGCGGGTGCAGCAACTCGTCGCGCAAGCGAAGGTCACGGTAAACGGCGAACCGCAGAAGTCTTCGTTCCGCCTGCAAGGGGCTGAAAAGATAGAAATATTGGGCGAAGTCACGCGCCCGCAGTTGCGGGCCATTGCGGAGGAGATCCCGCTCGACATCATTTACGAGGACGACGACCTGGCGGTTATCAATAAACCTGCCGGAATGATGGTCCACGCCGGGGCGGGGACGACTGAGGACGAGCGCAATCGGGGAACGCTGGTCAATGCTCTGCTTCATCACTTTGGCACACTCTCAAACGTCAGCGGAGAACTGCGTCCGGGCATCGTTCATCGTCTCGATAAAGAAACCAGCGGGCTGATTATTGTTGCAAAAAATGACTTCGCTCACGCCAAGCTGGCGGACGAGTTCTCCGGACGGCGCGTGAAGAAAACCTACATCGCGCTGGTGCATGGCTGGGTGAAGAAAGATCGCGGAACAATCAGCACTGCAATAAGCCGTGACGCCGTCCGCCGGATCCGTATGACCACGCGGCGAAGCGGCGGCCGCGAAGCGATCACGCATTATGAAGCGCAACGCCGCATCGAGTCAGCATTGGGCAAATTCACTCTTTTGAAAGTGACGATCGAAACCGGGCGTACGCACCAGATTCGCGTGCATCTCAGTTCCATTGGGCATCCCGTTGTCGGAGATGCGCTCTACGGAGCGCCACGGCAAATAGTATCGAAGAGCTCTCCTGCGATCTCGCTGTCGCGCAATTTTTTGCATGCGGCGGAAATCACGTTTAGCCATCCTCGCAGTAGCGAGGCGCTCAGCTTCTCGGTTCCCATTCCAGAACTGTTGGATCAATTCCTAAAGTCGCTTGAATAAAACCGAATGCGAATGCAGCTATAATTAGGTTTAATGATTTGGTCGTGGCGCATCTCTCTGGTCGCGCTGTGTCTTACAGCTGCGCTCCCGGTGTTGGCTCAGAATACGGACGATCTGCCGTCGGCTCCGTCGGCCGTGAAGCAACCAAAGCCGACGCCTTCAACACCGGCACCGCAACCAGCACCCGAAGTGGAGCAAAGTGAGCCGGCCCAGCCAGCGGCATCAGCCACTGACTTGAGCGACCCTCGGGACAAAAGCGACGCGAATGCCCCGCTTTCGGATCCGAACACGATCCGCGTGCCGGTTAACGAGGTTAACGTCGTCTTTACGGTCACGGACAAACACAATCATTATGTGAAGGACCTGAGCAAGACAGATTTCAAGGTGGTGGATGATGAACATCCGGTAGAGGAAATTCGGAGCTTCCGGAGAGAGACCGATCTCCCATTGCAAGTGGGATTGCTGATTGACGCCAGCAACTCGATCCGGGAGCGGTTCAAGTTCGAGCAGGAATCGGCCATTGAGTTTCTGAACGATACGATCCGTCCGAGATACGACCAGGCATTCGTCGTGGGGTTCGATGTTGCGCCTGAGCTGACCCAGGATTTTACCGACAACTCCGAGAAGCTGTCGCGAGGGATACGAGCACTTCAGCCGGGCAACGCGACCGCGATGTACGACGCGCTCTACTATTCGTGTCGGGACAAGCTTTTGAAATCGCCACAGTCGAGTTCAGTGCGACGGGCCATTATTCTGGTGAGCGATGGCGACGACAACGCCAGTCACGTGACCAGGGAAGAAGCGATTGAAATGGCGCTGCGCGCAAACACCATCGTTTATACGATCAGCACTAACTTCCCGGCTGGCGCCGATGGTGACCGCTATGACAAAGTCCTGGAACGAATAGCCGATGCCACCGGGGGCCGGGCGTTCAGGCCTTTTCAGCTCACCGATGTCGCCAATGCATTTGCGCAGATTCAGGACGATCTGCGAAGCCAGTACGAGCTTTCCTATCATCCGGCTAATTTCGCCCACGATGGGCGTTATCGCACGATTGCCATCAGTGCGACGAAGAAAGGTCTGAAGGTACGCAGCCGGACGGGATATTACGCGCCCGGAGAATGAGAACGGCCGGCGTTGGGCTGCGGATCTTTGTCTGTTCGCAAAGCGGTCCGGCGAATGCCAAAGCCGAGAGCCTAAGGTCCATCACGGTTTGACGCTATTTTGTACGAACTTTACACTCAGTCTGCAAACAAAAGGTAACACGTGAGCCCAGCCGAAACCGTTAGCAACGCTAAACGCGAGATCGAAGTAAAAGTTCCAGCCGAAGAAGTGTCTCGCGAAACCGACACCCTGATTCAGAAGTACCAGAAACTCGCCCGCATTCCGGGTTTTCGGCGCGGGCATGTGCCGGCGTCGATCATCCGTCAGCGCTTCGGACAGGATATTCAGAACGACGTTGTGGACGCTCTGGTGCCCAAGTACTTCCGGAAGGAAACGGAACGCCAGGGGTTGATTCCGGTTTCGCAACCGCGGGTCACGGATGTGCATGTGCATGAGAGCGAAGGGATGCACTTCAAGGCCAGCTTCGAAGTCATGCCCGAGATCAAAGTAGAAGGTTACAAAGAACTTCGGGCCGATCATCCAGAGGTATTTGTCACCGACCCCGAAGTGGACGATTCACTGAATTCCTTGCGCGAGCAGAAGGCCACATTTTCTCCGGTTGAAGGCCGAGCGATAACCGAGGGGAATTATGCGCAGGTCTCGCTCGATGGTACGCCGCGGGAAGAAACACCCGACACCAAGCCGGTCCACATGGACGATGTTCTTGTGGAAATAGGCGGCAAGAACACCATGCCCGAGTTCACCGAGAACCTTCGCGGCGCGAATGCGGGTGACGAGCGCAGCTTTGATGTTCACTATCCTGAGGACTTTTCTGACGAGCGGCTGCGTGGCAAGACATTTGCGTATAAGGTGAAGGTCAACGCCATCAAGCAAAAGAGTTTGCCGGAATTGAATGACGAGTTCGCGAAGGAGTTGGGCGAGTTCACCACCATCGATGAGGTGCGCCAGAAGATTCGCGAAGGCATGGAACACGAACGCCGGCATAATGCCGAGCGCGAATCGAAAGACAAATTGCTCGCCGAACTGGTACGGCGCAACGATTTCGAGGTGCCTGAGGCCCTGGTTGAACGGCAGATTGATGTGCGGCTTGACCGCGGGCTGCGTGCATTGGCGTCGCAGGGTATGAAGTCCGAGGACATGAAAAAGCTGGACTTCGGGCGTTTGCGTGCGGGTCAACGTGACCAGGCTTTGCAGGAAGTAAAAGCGAGTTTATTGCTGGAAAAGATAGCTGACGAAGAAAAAATCGTCGTCGGCGACGAGGAAATTGATCGCGAGGTTGAAGCTCTGGCCACGCAGACAAATCAGGCGCCGGACGCTATCCGCGCTCGTTTGACACACGATGGAGCGCTGGATAGAATCCGAAATAGAATCCGCAACGAGAAGGCCCTCGATTTTCTGTATCGTCAGTCCGCGTGAGCGGAACGCTTTCAATCCCCATTACAAGATCCCGGCTTCCCGGGGAGGAGTGTGAGAAGTGCGAATGCAAGACAAAGAAGAACGCATGATGCTCGTTCCCATGGTAATCGAGCAGACCGGGCGGGGTGAGCGGGCTTATGACATTTATTCGCGACTTTTGCGCGACAATATTATCTTTATCGGCACTCCGATTGACGACACCATCGCCAACCTGGTAATCGCCCAGATGCTGTTTTTGGCCCAAGAGGACCCCGAGAAGGACATCCAGCTCTATATAAATTCTCCCGGGGGGTCGATTACCGCCGGTATGGCAATTTACGACACCATGCAGTATGTGAAGAACGATGTGACTACAATCTGTATTGGGCAGGCGGCGAGTATGGCAGCTCTCTTGCTATCAGCAGGTGAGAACAAGAAGCGGCTGGCGCTGCCGAATTCGCGCATTTTGATTCACCAGCCCTCGATGGGAGGGTTGTCTGGGCAGGCGACAGACATTGATATCCATGCCCGCGAGATTTTGCGCATGCGCGAGATCACCAACCAGTTGCTGGCGAAACACAGCGGCCAGAAACTGGACAAAGTTGAGAAGGATGTTGAGCGTGACTTCATTATGAACGCTCAGCAAGCCAAGGAATACGGAATCGTTGACGATATTATCTATAAGACTCGCTGACCTGTATGATCGCCCTTCGGTTGCCCGGTTTTGCCGGGGGCTCGGTGCAATAAGCGTTCAAAGCCTCCAAGTTTCAAGCAATTGGCGGATCCCGGTGGGGGTTGATCGAAAGCTGCCATTTCAATCAGGGTTGCCGTTTAAAAGGGGTGCCGAGTGAAGAGCAAATCCGGAAACGAAGAAATTCTGCGCTGTTCGTTCTGCCACAAGTCGCAGGATGCGGTCGCCAAGCTGATCTCGTCCCCGAGTGATTACCCCCGCGCTTACATTTGCGACGAGTGCGTGGCTGTTTGCAACTCCATTCTGGAAGATGACCGCGCCGCAACCCCGGCGGCCAGCACCCCCAACCAACTTCCCAAGCCGCAGGAAGTAAAGACTTTCCTCGATGAATACGTAATCGGGCAGGAACAGACAAAGAAGAAGCTGGCAGTCGCGGTTTACAACCACTACAAGCGAATTTATATGAACCGCCAGAAAGCCGGTGATGGCATTGAGCTCAGCAAATCGAACATTATGCTGATCGGTCCGACGGGAACGGGAAAAACCCTGATGGCGCAGACGCTGGCCCGGATGCTGGACGTTCCATTTGCCATCGTAGATGCGACCACGCTGACTGAAGCCGGCTACGTCGGCGAAGACGTAGAGAACATCATTTTGAAGCTGCTGCAGGCAGCCGACGGCGACGTTGGCCGGGCACAGACCGGCATTATCTATATCGATGAAGTTGACAAAATTGGCCGCAAGGATGAGAACCCGTCCATCACTCGCGACGTCTCCGGCGAAGGCGTGCAGCAGGCCCTGCTCAAGATTCTTGAAGGCACCATCGCGAATGTTCCACCCCAAGGCGGGCGCAAACATCCTCATCAGGAATTTACGCCGGTGGACACAACCAACATTCTTTTCATCTGCGGCGGGGCGTTTGTCGGTCTGGATAAGATCATCGGCCGCCGCGCCGGCAAGAAGTCACTGGGCTTTAAGGCGGAAGAAGAGCAGCCGGCAGCGGATCCGACGGTAGAGCGCAAGCGCAGTTTCGAGATGGTGAGTGAGGTTCAGCCGGAAGATTTAATCAAGTTTGGGCTGATTCCGGAGTTCGTCGGGCGTCTGCCTGTCGTCGGCGTTCTCGAAGATCTCGACGAGACAACTCTGGTTGAGATTCTCACCCGTCCTAAAAATGCCATCGTAAAGCAGTACCAGCGGTTATTCGAATTCGAGAATGTGCGGCTGAAGTTCAGCGATGATGCCCTGCGCGCAGTCGCCCGCCAGGCTATGGTTCGCAAGGTCGGGGCACGTGGTTTGCGCATGATTCTGGAAGAGTTGATGCTCGATTTGATGTACCACCTGCCTAGCCAGAAGAAAGTAAAGGAGTTCGAAGTCACTCGCGAGATGGTTGAAAAACGCAACGTTTCGCTTACTATGATGGAGAAGGCAGGATAGTAAAATAGCTCTTAGCCTTTAGCTGTTCGCTCCTAGCCATGCTTGGCGGCGCGAACAGCCTTGAGGAACCAGGCGTTGTTAAGAGCTAAAAGCCAATAGCCAGGAGCTTCTTTTTTAGTGACCACAGCCAAGGAAAAATTCGAGACCAGAAAACTACCCATGATGCCCATCCGGGACGTGGTCATCTTTCCGTATATGATGACGCCGTTTGTCGTCGGCCGGGAATCGAGCGTGCGCGCCCTGGAAGAGGCATTGGCTGCGGACAAGAAGATATTTCTCGCCACCCAGCACGATGCCAGCGTGGACGAGCCCAAGGCAAACGAAATCTATCAAGTTGGCACGGTGGTCAATATCGTCCAGAGCCTGAAGCTGCCCGATGGCAATATCAAGGTCCTGGTCGAAGGTATCGAACGCGGCAAGGTCTTGCAGATCATGGACGGCGAAGGCTTCATGCAAGCCACCGTCCGACTGGCACGCTATGCAGTTGAGACCAACACCCAGCTTGAGTCGTCGATGCAGCGGGTCACGTCGTTGTTTGAGCAGTACGTAAAGCTGTGTCAATCGCTCAATTACGAAACCATGATCGCCGCGGTTCGGATGGAAGATCCTGCAAAGCTGACCGATACCATCGCAGCGAATCTGCAACTTTCGATTGAAGAAAAACAGGAACTGCTCGAGATCTTCGACCCCGCGGAACGGCTGACGCGGATTGCCGACGTGCTCGATGTCGAAATTGAAAAGCTGAACATGGACCGCACCATCCAGTCGCGGGTGAAGCGACAGATGGAGCGGGCGCAAAAAGAGTATTACCTCAACGAGAAGATCAAAGCCATTCAAAAGGAATTGGGCCGCGGCGAAAAGAGCGAATTCGATGAACTGAAGAAGAAGATCGAATCCGCCGGCATGAGCAAGGAAGTAAAAGACAAGGCCATGCAGGAATTGAAGAAGCTCGAAGCCATGCCGCCGATGTCCGCCGAGTCAACCGTGTCTCGCAATTATCTGGACTGGCTGCTGGCCGTGCCGTGGAAGAAAAGATCGAAAGAGATCCGAAACATCTCGCGCGCCGAAAAAGTTTTGAATGAAGACCACTACGGGCTGGAGAAAATCAAGGAGCGCATTCTTGAGTTTCTCGCAGTCCGCCAGTTGGTGAAGAATCCCAAGGGTTCTATCCTTTGTTTTGTCGGGCCTCCGGGAGTTGGCAAGACCTCTCTCGGTATGTCGATCGCAAAGGCCACTGG
>DATJHT010000081.1:0-14611 GCA_035493765.1 Terriglobales bacterium | reverse complement strand
CCGCTTAAATGCCTCGCCGATTGGCAGCTTGCCAACCTTTACGTCGGCGCCACCGGTAAATCCAATGCGATAAACCGGCTCGGCCGTGCGCCGTAGTCCCAGTCGCCGGAGCAGGGAATCGAACCATCCCTTCTGATGTTCTTGATTCGGCTTTCCTGCCAGCACCGCTTGGATGGAGACATCAAATTTGTTGCTGCCCCGCTCCACTGTGAACTGGACGGGTTTTTCCTTTGTCTCCTGCAGCTTCTGAATCATGGTTTGGATCGAAGGCAATGGCTGGCCGTCCATGGCAACGATCTTGTCGCCGGTCCTGATGCCCGCTTTTGCAGCAGGCATATTTGGTTCAACGCTGGCCACAACGATCGGCTCATCGGGATACCATCCGGCCGATCCCACTTCATTTGCGGTCACGGCGTCAGGTACCACTTGCTTCGTCAGCCGCTGATCTCCATGCTGAATCACCACTGCCAACGGCTGGTTCGGGCTCAACGATTCCTTCGCCTTGACCTGCTCCCAGGTCGGGTTTTCTATGTTGTCAATCTTCACGATGCGGTCGCCGCGCTCGACGCCGATCTTCGCCGCCGGAGAGTTGGGTTCCACTCCCCCAATTACTGCTGGATCATCCATAAACGACGCGTACTCTGAATGGAACATGTACACGCCAGTCAGCAGCACAATCGCCAGCGCAATGTTCATGATTGGCCCGGCAATCGCGATCAGAAATCGATGCCAGCGAGGATGATTTACGAATTCCCGCGGATCATCGGTGTGATGGTCCATTGGATTCTCGCCGCTCATCTTGACGTAGCCGCCAAGGGGCAGGGCATTAAGGCGGTAATCCGTTTCACCCTTGCGGAAGCCGATTAGTCGTTTACCAAAACCAATCGCGAACTGTTCGACGCGGACGCCGAGCAATTTGGCCACCGCGTAGTGGCCAAACTCGTGGATCAAAATCATGAATCCAAGGATGATGGCGACGGGAACAATATAAAAGAAAAGTTGACTCATATACTCCGGTTAACTCGTTTGCATTCCAACCGCGGCGGGGTTCTTGCCGCCCAACGCAGCTACCTTTTCGCGGGTGCTTTGCCGGGCATTCTGGTCCACGGAAAGCACCTTCTTAATAGATTCCATTTTGCCCACTGGCGTTTCAGAAACCACGTCTTCTATTAATACGGGTATTTCCTCAAATCGGATGCTGCCGTCCAGGAACGCCGAAACTGCCACTTCATCAGCGGCGTTCAAAGCGACTGTTTTTCCGCCTCCGGCCCTTACCGCCTCGAAAGCCAGCCTTAGACAAGGGAATTTTTCCACGTCTGGCGGGCTGAAATCGAGGTGCCTTAAGTCATTCAGACTAAAGTTCAGGTCGGAAGCAATTCTGTCCGGGTAAGTCAGCGCGTACAGGATGGGCAGCCGCATATCAGTCACCGAAAGTTGGGCAAGAATGCTGCCATCCACGAACTCGACCAGCGAGTGAATCGTCGATTGCGGGTGCACAATTACCGAAATCTGCTCCGGCGGCATATTGAACAAACGGCAAGCCTCAATGACCTCGAATCCTTTGTTCATGAGCGTGGCCGAATCAATCGTGATCCGGTTACCCATTTTCCACGTGGGATGGTTGAGCGCCTGCTCAACGGTAATTTCCGCGAACTTCGATTTCGGAGTGTTCAGGAACGGGCCGCCAGAAGCCGTCAGCCAGATGCGCCGAACTTCCTCCATCCGGCCCCCGCGCAGGCACTGATGAACCGCGTTGTGCTCGCTATCAATCGGCAGTAGCGGCTTTCCTTTTCGCCGGGCTTCGGCGGTAATCAACTCGCCCGCGGCCACCAGACATTCCTTATTAGCAAGTCCAACGGATTTTCCCGCCTTCACCGCCTCATAGGTGGCTTCCAGTCCCGCCACGCCGACGATGGCGCTGACCACAAAATCCACTTCGGGATCCGTAGCCACTTTCACCGTCCCAGCCGCGCCATGAACAATCTCAATTCCGGAGACGCCTGCCGACTTGAGCCGTGTTTTCAAATTTTCCGCGTGGGACTCCAAGGCCACCGAAATCAACTTCGGCCGCCAGCGCACCACCTGTTCATAGGCGATGTCCAGATTGCGACCAGCCGCCAGCGTGACCACCTGAAATTTGTCGGGAAACGAGTCAACCACACTGATCGTGCTGCGGCCGATACTTCCGGTCGATCCCAAAATCGCGATGCGCTTCATGGATAGGAATATGGTACTAGAAGAGCGGCTTTGGGCTTTGGGAATTGGGTTAAGCTTCGAGCATCAGCGCACCAGCTCTCTTGAGTAAGGACTTAAGCCGCGCGCCTTAAATTCTGATTTCCCTAAGATATCTCGCGATTTGCCTGACCGCCGCCGCGGAGGCACGAAAAATAGCACGGCACGTAAATTGCCGGGAAGCGGCGCTCTCTAAAAATTCCATACCCGCGGAACCAGGGCTCCCGTCGCCCGGCTGTACTCCTCGTATTCTGTGCCGAAGGTCTTGCGCATGAATCCCTCTTCCATTCGACTCTTAATGACGAACGCCAGCCAGAGCAGGGCGAACGCCACAAATCCGCGAGGCTCGCGCCGGGCGATTGCTGTTCCGATCATGGCCAACAACAAACCGGAGTAAATCGGATGCCGTACCCACGCATAGGGCCCCGTCCGGATCAGCTGATGTCCAACCTTGATGCTGACTGCGCTACTCCAGTTCTGTCCGATATAGAACCTTGCCCAGATCGCAAAGGCCACTCCGAGCGCCGTTAAGGCAACTGCTGACCCATCGACAAGAAGACTGCGTGGAATGATGCGTGTCTGCAGCCAGCCAAAATACCGGCTGTCGCCGAACAGCAGATAAAAAGCTAGGAGCCCAGGAATTCCGTAGAGTAAGCGTAAACCGAAACCAGCCCGCTCCTGCGTAGGTTTGGTTCTGAGCCAGGCAGTAAGCCAGACCAGCCAAAGGCCCTCCCACAAAATGGCGCAAATCCGCATTGCATCCATAAGGTCAATCTTTAATACGGAATTTTGCGGGTTTCGGTTCCAATCAACGCGAGCTTACCGCTCCACCGCCATCGCAACGGCGTTGCCGCCGCCGAGGCACAATGCCGCGATTCCCCGATGTACATCGCGACGAATCATCTCGTAGATGAGTGTCACTAGCACGCGCGCACCGCTCGCGCCAATAGGATGTCCGATCGCCACCGCGCCACCGTTCACATTGACTTTCTCGGGGGTGAGGCCGAGTTCTCTCATCACACCGAGAGCCTGGACCGAGAAGGCCTCGTTCAATTCGTAGAGATCGACGTCCTCATTCTTCCAGCCGGTTTTCTCCCAGATTTTCCTGACTGCTCCAACCGGAGCCATCATCACCCACTTGGGATCGATACCGCTGCTCGCCTGAGCGACAATCCTTACCATCGGCTTCGCGTCCAACCTGCCTGCTGTCGCAGCGCTTGTAACCACAACCGCCGCCGCTCCGTCATTCACTCCCGGAGCATTTCCCGCAGTCACCGTCCCGTCTTTCTTGAATGCGGGCTTCAGCGATCGCAGGATTTCAATGGTTGTGTCTTCGCGCGGAGACTCGTCTTTGTCAAAGATCACCGGGGCTGCGCCTTTTTTCTTCGCCGGCAACTCGACCGGAACCACTTGCGACTTGAAGCGGCACTCTTTGATTGCTGAGAGCGCTTTGCGATGCGAGTTCACCGCAAACTCATCCTGCTCTTCGCGCGTGATGCTGTATTTTTCCGCGACGTTCTCTCCCGTGATGCCCATATGGTAGTCGTTGTAAACATCCCACAGTCCGTCGCGCACCATGGAGTCGATGATTTGCGCATCGCCGAGACGGTATCCTTTGCGCGCCTGTGGCAAAAGATAAGGAGCGTTGGTCATCGATTCCATGCCGCCGGCTACAACTATGGTGCTATTGCCGGTCTGGATTGCCTGCGCCGCGAGAGCCACAGCCTTTAGTCCGGACCCGCAAACCTTGTTTACCGTCATGGCACTCACCTCGGGAGTGAGTCCACCATAGATTGCGGCCTGGCGCGCGGGATTCTGCCCGAGCCCGGCGGAGATCACATTACCCATAATGCATTCGTCCACCTGCGCGGGTTCGATGCCGGCGCGCTTCACTGCTTCACGAACAACGACTGCGCCCAGTTGAGTTGCACTGAGATCGGAAAGGCTTCCCTGAAACTTTCCTACCGGTGTGCGGCACCCAGAAATGATTACGACTTGATTTTCAGCGGACATTCGTGTGCTCCTGAGTATTTTCGTCTGTCAAAATTATAGTCTTTGCGCCTGAACAGGACGAAGGAGCGATCTTTGAGAATTACGCGTTTGCAAGACTTCGAGCCGGTCATCAGACGGCAGTGAAACTTCGAGTTTCAAAACTTCGCATCCGATCTTCGAGCGCAAAATAGAATTCATTTCCGAAATCTCATCCGGTACTCCGCTGAATGACTTTCGTACTCCGCTTGGCTCGCCATCAATCATCATTTTTTGCTTGACTTCGGTTTTTATTGACTCTATACATTCAGACAGTCGCAACAAAAGACCGTTGCATCATCCATGAACAATGGAAGGGAGAATAGTTAACATGGCAACCAAGAAAAAGGCGAAAAAGGCCACCAAGAAAAAGCACTAACTTCGGCCAATCGCAACGTAAACCTCGGGGACGCGAAAGCGTCCCCTAAGTTTTTTGATCAGCGGTATCAGTTGAGGGGACCAGTCGCGAGTTTGGCCAGCGCTTGCGGAATATGTTTCTCGGTCTTGGGGCACAGCATGCGGTAAGCGCAAGAGGCGCAATGCAACCCGCTTTTCGGTACAAATTTTCCGGCAGCAATCTGTTCGGCAATGGATTCAACTTCAAGTTTTGCCTCGTCCAACTGCGCGCTATTGCGGCAGGTGGCTATCGCGGTGTTTCCGTCCAGATTATGTAGCACCAGGCGGTCAACTATGTACCCCCATTTGTCCCGCGCGGCTAGTGCGTAGATTGAAAGCTGCAGGCTCTCGTCAGCTTCTTCCTGGGACTTGGGTTTACCTGTCTTGTAATCGACGACCGTGACCCGACCGTCTCCCGCGCGATCCATGCGGTCAATTCTTCCCACCAGGCTGGTAACGCCGATCTTGATACTGAATCGCTCCTCGGTGTGCAGGATTTCCGGAGCAATCGCCGCGGCAAGGAATTCTTTTAACTGCGCGACTCCCTGCTGCTCATACAGGTCGTGTTGATAACCGTCGGCGATGCCGGTACCCGCAAGATCATTCCGGAACTGCTCCAGCACCTCGGCCTCAGAGAGCCTTCGGCCCATGCGGACTGACTCAAAATAGGTGTGCAGCACGCGATGGATGGAGGCTCCGTACTGCAAGGCAGCAGAAGGATCGGACGGAATACGCCATTCGCGTTCAAGCTTGAAACGGAGCGGGCAGATTTTGTAACTCTGGAGCGCGCTCGCACTCAATGTACTTGCCAGGTCAGACGCTGGGGATTCAGCGACCCACTCCCCAATACGCGACAGCGGTTCCGGCGCGGCCTCACCGAAAATGTCGGTCTGAAATTCGCGGCACTTCTTTTCAGTCAGCCAGTTTTTCAGTTCGCGGTGCTTCATTAGCTCGCGTAGAAACCCGGGAGGCGTTCTTTCGGATTTGCCGCGGCCGAATTGTCCGTAAATGGTCAGTGTGTCGCGAGCGCGCGTCATCGCCACGTAGAAGAGGCGGCGCTCCTCCTGCTTGTGGATCTCTTTCTGATCGTTCTCAGCAGCCGGACCTGAATTACGAAGCTCTTCTGGAACTTCAATCAGTGCCTCGCGGTAAGTGGACGGGAAACTCCCACTGACGGCGCGCAAGACAAACACATGGTCGAACTCGAGCCCCTTTGCGGTGTGGGCGGACATCAACCGGACGGCGTTTTCGTCTTCGCTCGAAGGCAAAGTGATTGCTCCCCGAGCCTCGCGGAAATATTCCAAATACTCGAGAAACTCGAACGGGCTGCCGTTTTCCGTGGTGGGATACTGTTCCCACTGACTTGCAAACTGCAGAAGCGCCATAGTGGCCGCGCTCTTTGAAATCTGGAAAAGCCGCATCAGCGCAAGCAGACTGGCATGAACTTTTCGGCCTTCGATCTCTGCGCGCGCCACATTGACAGCTCCAAGGACGGCACTTCCACCTGGCACTTTAGGCAGCACCGTGCTGATGCTGGCAACGGAATCGCGAGGCAGTGCTTTTAGCGCGCTGCGAAGCTCATGAGTTTCCACCTGGAATTGCCGCAATGCGGCGACCCGCAACCATGCTGCGCTGTCGCCCGTCGAGACCACAGCGCCGACGCAGGACAGCAGGTCCCGGACTTCGGGCGAATCCATCACGTCCAGACCTTCAATGGTGAAGGGAATGCCATTGCGCGCCAGTTCGGCGGCAACCTCGTCGCGGTGCGAGTGAATGCGGTACAAGATTCCGATATCCCTCCAGTTACAACGGGACGTGCGCTGTCGTTCGAGCAGCGTAGAAACCAGGTCGGTCGCTTCCATAAACGAATTGGTCACAAGCACGGCCTGCACGGGAGCGCGTGACGTAGATTTCAGCGGATCCTCTTCGTCTCGCGCCGATACCAGAGGAACACGGCGATACTGCTCTGGGCCGTATTGCAGCGAAAACTGCGGGTTTTCGGCAATGATCGCATGCGCGCATCTTAGAACTGCCGTCGTCGAGCGCCGGTTCTTTGACAGAGCCACCAGCTTCGAATCGGGAAATGTACTCCGAAAAAGCTCGAAAGCGCCGCTGGATGCTCCGCGAAAACGATAGATACCCTGGTCAGGATCGCCGACGGCGACGATGTTGCGATCGGTCCCGGCGATCTTTTCCAGAACCTTGATCTGGGCAAAATTGGCGTCCTGGAATTCGTCAACCAGAATGAAACGCGCACGGGCACGAGTGCGCTCCAGCAAAGCAGCGTCCTGAGCCAGCAGGTCGTTGGCACGCAGAATCTGGTGGCTGAAAGTGCCGAAGTTCCGTTCGCGCAACATGCGCTCGACAGCCTCAAATACGAAGGCGATTTCACGGCAGCGGCCGAGCGATTCTTCATTGCTGAGTTCTTCAGCATCTTTTGATCTGCTGACGCGAGGGAGGGGTAACTCGCCGCGTTCCAAGCGTTGAACATACTCCCCATATTGAGCTGGCCCGACCAGTTCGTCGTGACAGCGACGGATGAATTCGAGGAGATGATCAAGAAACTGAGCGGTATTTGCGGCGCGAACGTAATGATTCAGCCGCAGGTCGCGAATGTTGCGTCGCAGAAAAACCCAGAGCTGTTTATCGTCGAGGACATCAAATCCGCGATTTGCGGCAATCAGCAAGTTGTTGCAATAGGCGTGGAAGGTTTCCACCTGCAAGCCTTTAGACTTCGCGGCGCCCAGAGCTGACTGAACACGCTGCCGCATCTGGTTGGCGGCATTGATGGTATAGGTGACGGCGAGGACCTCGTCGGCCCTTGCATGGCCTTCTTCGATCAGGCGCGCGATGCGGCGCGTAAGAACTGTGGTTTTGCCGGTGCCGGCCCCTGCGACCACCAGCATGGGACCGTTGACGTGCTCGATGGCCTGCTGCTGGCTGAGATCAGGGTGAAATGCGGAAGCCCTGCGCGAGACAGCCATTCAGGTGGAGAATAGCAGAGTTTGGCGGAGGAAAACTGATCCTAAATGCCTGAGGAGCGAGAATCCGCGACACGTCACTTCTGAAGTACCGAAGAAGCAATGGCGACAGCGGCGATAACGGCGGTTTCCACTCGCAGAATAGTTGAGCCGAGCGAAGCGGCCGTCCACCCCCCAGCTCCAAACGCGTCCAGTTCTTCCTGCTTCCAACCTCCCTCAGGACCGAAAGCGAGAGTGACCGTTGAGCCATCGCTGGGAATTGCATGCTTGAGCATAAGCTCATCTTCAACTTCAGAGAGGACGACCTTGTGGCCTGCAACGCTCGCGATCAACTCCTTTACCTTCACCGGCTGTGAGATCTCGGGCGATGAGATTCGGCGTGACTGTTCCGACGCCGCCTGTGCGATGCGCTTCCACCGCTCAACCCGGTTAGTCGCTGTCCGTGCGAGGTGTAACTCTGTGCGACCGGCGATCACGGGGACGAGACGAGCCACCCCCAACTCGGTACATTTCTCAATTGCCCATTCCATTCGGTCAAATTTAAAAATCGAGAGCGCGACTGTGATGACCGATTGGGCGGCCTGCGAAACAATCGCGCCCAGCGAAAATTCCACGCGTTCTGGACTTATGCTGGTAATTTGAGCTAACCGAATTTCGCTCCCGGTGGATATCTCGAATTCCTGGCCGACTCTTGCCCGCAGCACCTGCCCGAGATGTCGCGCATGCTGCCCGGTCAGAGCAGCGCCTTTTTCCAAGATTTCGTCGGCAATCCAGCGGCGGCGGGTCATGTTAAACGAAGCGATGAGATTGTTCTAACCTGGTCTGCGAAATTCATTCGTTGCACAGCGTTCGGAACATTCGATGGACACCAGGTTCAATGTTTTGCGCAGATCGCTTCACCGGGTGCGACGCTAATTACCCCGGCGGAAACCATACCAATCCAACACATAGAGCAGGTCAGGTCTGACCGCTCTCCCTCATCTCTCCGAAATGTCCTGAGATGAAAGCATATCAATAGATTCGAAGGCGGGGCACTGTCCTTCAGCGCGACTAGCGCATTAACCGAGGCGCTCTCCTTCGTTGCAACTCCGTTTTGCCTATGTTAGCTTCTGGAACGGAAGGATTTCCCTTGCAGGCAACAGTTCCTGCCGGACTGGACCGAAAAGAAGCGGAAATATACCGGCGGCTCGATCCGGAACGGCTCCCACACCACATCGCGATCATTATGGACGGCAACGGTCGTTGGGCGCGTAAGCGCCACTTGCCGCGTGTGGCCGGACATCGAGCCGGCGTCACCTCGGTGCGGTATGTGGTCGAGTGTGCCTCGCGCATTGGGATCCCCTCGCTAACGCTTTATGCGTTTTCTGAGGAAAACTGGAAGCGGCGGCCCAAGACGGAAGTCGATTTCCTGATGCAGTTGCTGGGGCGCTATTTGAAGCAGGAGGTCCCAACGCTGCACAAGAACAATGTGCGGCTGCAGTATATTGGGCGTTTGCATGAACTCCCCGATGGCGTACAGGAAAAAATGGAGTGGGCGCGCAAAGAGCTTTCGAGCAATACCGGCATGGTGCTGACGCTTGCCCTCAATTACAGCGCGCGATCCGAACTGGTGGACGCATTTAAATCGGTAGTGCGAGCAGCCACCAGCAATGGTGGAATCGAGCACCTGAACATCGATGAAGAGACGATTTCGCGGCATCTTTACACCTCGCATCTTCCTGATCCTGATCTGGTGATTCGTACCAGCGGTGAGATGCGCCTGAGCAATTTTCTGCTCTGGCAACTGGCCTATGCCGAAATCTATGTCACGCCTACGCTCTGGCCGGAGTTTCGTGGCGTGCATCTGCTTGAAGGCATCGCCGATTACCAGAAGCGCGACCGCAGATATGGTGGGCTGAACGAATCGCATCCGGCTTCGTCCGATCGTCCGGGAGCGGGAGGGCGTGGCGAATCTCGCGCCGGTCGGAGCTGACCCCGATTGGAACTGCTCAAACGCGTACTCACCGCAATCGTCCTCATTCCCTTAGTCATTATTCTGATTTTGCGGGCGCCCGTGCCAGTTTTAGCATTTGTGTCCGGCGTAGTGGCGCTGCTCGCGATCCGCGAACTGCTGAAGCTTTCCCAAGCCTACGGAATCCGCCCGTTCCATTCGGCGACTTACGTCTACTGCGGCGCCTTTTTTCTTCTGATTGCCATCCATCCGGGAGCCACTGACGCCCTCTCGACCGCGGCATTTGCCTATTTCGCAGTTGGCGGTGCCGCCTTCGTTCCATTTCTTTTTTTGGCGCTCGGAATGCGTTCGCATGAGCTCAATTCAGGGTTCCCGGCGGCCATGGTGTCCACCTTCGCATTTGTGTACGTGACCTTGCCGATGGCGTCTCTTGTGGCCTTGCGTGAGCAGTGGCGAGGAGGGTTCTTCCTGTTGTATCTCCTCCTGCTGGTCTGGGCGGGGGACATCTTTGCCTACTTCGTTGGGAAGCCGTTTGGCCGGCACCGCATGTCGCCGAGGGTAAGCCCGAATAAGACTTGGGAAGGCGCACTGGCATCGGTCTTGGCGAGTGTTGGGGTCGGAATCGCAATGTTCCATTATGCCGTGCCCATTAGCAGCGCATTATTGAAGACGCACCTGATCGAGCGCAAAGATGGCATCTTCAGCCCCGAATCCTCACTGATGCCGGTCATCTTGCTCTCGATTATTTTGAACACCGCAGCCCAGTTCGGGGACCTGGTTGAGTCACTGATCAAGCGTGGCGCGGGAATGAAAGATTCAGGCGCTATCCTGCCTGGCCATGGTGGAATGTTCGACCGTATCGACGCACTGCTCTTCGCCGCTCCGGTGCTGTGGTGCTACCTGGCATGGCGCGTAATGATGCAGTGAGGGCCTTCAGGCACGCGCGGCGAGTGCCAGCGCCCGACCACTTTTCGCTTTAAGACCGTTATTTGGCGCTTCAAATCCGATTCTCCGTCGATTCGTCGCCGGAGGCGCCTCCCCCATGCCTCTCACTTGAGGTCACAATTTGTGACCTCAAGTTTTCAGCCTCGCGCGGACGCAACCGAAAAACGAAATCCTGAGGAAATCGCCTATGATTCCGCTTGACCTGCTGGTTCAGGTGCTTGACTTCAACCCCGTATAGCTCGGCCAGGTCAGAGTCGATTATGACTTTTTGACCGCGAAGCAGCAGAATTCTTGCATTGACGTCTTTGGTGATTGCCAACCGAGTTTTCCTCATATTTGTCTCCGAAAGTGCTGTTCGACTTCGGAATAATGAGCCAAGCTATCCTCAGGCACAAGTTCATCCGTCACACTCCAGGTGTGACGGCCGTCACAAACTTTCCTGAGCTTCATCAGTTAGATTGGCTGGGCGAAGCTGCGTGCCGGCTCGCCATTCCGCCATGGTGAGCCTGTGGCTGCTCTGCGCCCATGCTTTACAAAACTCTTAGCGCCGCGGTTTTTGGAATTGACGCCAACATCGTTGAAGTCGAAGTCGACGTCTCGGGCGTCAAGTGCGATGAAGATCACTTTCACACCGTGGGTTTGCCCGATGCTGCCGTTCGCGAGAGCCGCGACCGCGTCCGCGCTGCACTACGAAATTGCGGGTACGACATCCCGCTTACTCACATCACCATTAATCTCGCACCCGCCGACATCAAGAAAGAAGGGTCAGGCTTTGACCTGCCGATGGCTCTAGGGATTCTAGGCGCGTACGGCGGACTGAATAAGAAAGAACTTTCTGACTGCCTATTTGTCGGCGAACTATCGCTCGATGGTGGTATCCGCAGCGTTCGGGGCGCGCTGCCCATCGCAATCGAGGCGCGAGGACGAAAGATTTCCCGTATCGTTGTTCCCGAAGTGAATGCCAAGGAAGCCGCTATGGTGGCCGGCATCTCCGTGTACCCGGTCAAGTCGTTCATTGATGTGGTGCATTTCGTGAACAACGGAAACGGAATACTCCCGGTTGCGATCGATCAGCAGGCCCTATTGGGCGAGTCGCAACAGTTTCCTTTCGATTTCAAGGATGTTCGTGGCCAGCAGACAGCCAAGCGCGCGCTCGAAGTCGCTTGCGCCGGTGGTCACAACATTCTAATGATCGGTCCACCCGGCTCTGGCAAGACCATGCTGGCCAAACGCATTCCCACGATCCTGCCTCCATTTACTTTTGAGGAAGCGCTTGAGACCACGAAAATCCACAGCGTCGCCGGCGTCCTCGATCACGGCGCTGGGCTGGTTGGAATCCGTCCATTTCGGTCGCCGCACCACACCATCTCTGACGCCGGCCTGATTGGGGGCGGCATTATTCCTCGTCCCGGCGAAGTCTCGTTATCTCACAATGGTGTTCTGTTTCTCGATGAGCTTCCGGAGTTCCCGCGCAACGTTCTTGAAGTCATGCGCCAGCCTCTCGAGGACGGCACCGTTTGCATCGCACGTGCTTCCATGTCGCTCACTTTCCCCGCGAGATTCATGCTCGCGGCGGCCATGAACCCTTGTCCCTGTGGTTTTTTCAACGACCGATCGCGCGAATGCCATTGCACGCGCCCTATGATCCAGCGCTACATGCAGAAAATTTCCGGCCCTTTGATGGACCGCATCGACATTCACATTGACGTTCCCGCAGTGAATTACAAAGAAATGCGTTCCGCATCCGAGCCGGAGGGTTCACATCAAATTCGCGACCGAGTGATTCGCGCCCGCGAAACTCAGTTGAAGCGTTTCGTCGGGGTCCCTCCAGGCAAGGTATTTTCCAATGCGCAAATGACGCCGCGTCACATCCGCACCTTCTGCGAGCTCTCAGCCGACTGCGAACGCCTGCTCGAACGCGCCATGACCCAGCAAGGACTCACGGCACGCGCCCATGATCGCATTTTGAAAGTCGCCAGAACTGTCGCCGATCTCGAAGGCGAACCGGCTATTCACCCTAAACACATTGCCGAGGCCATCCAATATCGAACTCTTGACCGGACATTTTGGGTCTGAAAATTTGGTTCTGAAAATTTGTGGATGTCCTGTAATCAGGCTGTCCGCCCCAGACAAAGGCCCGGTAAGGCGATGAACGCTGGCTAACCTTGCGAACCGCCGATTCGAAATGAAACCAGGTGCCATAATGGTTATCTGTTCCGGTCTAAACAGTTCTTGGGACGCATCAAAATGCTTGACGGGACCACGCTTTCCTTGTACTTTAAAGCGTTCCGAAGGCGTAAGACACCGAGTTCCTGAAGAACCTCCGCTCGACTGGGCTTGCTCATCTGTAAGAGAGAAACTTTCAGCCCCCTCGGCGCATCTATACAAAGTAACAGAGCTTGCTTCCCGTAAAACTTGTCCATTTTCAGATATTTAGAGGGGCTTACGGACGCCTGAATTCGGCTTACAAAGCGAGCCCAACTTAATTTTCGCCATATTTCTTAAGAAGGGAAGGACATTACTTATGCGTTCAGATCGCGTTTTCGACGCTTTACATACTTTGCGGAACCGTTATATGCTCTGCCAGCTTGCATCTAAGGCTACCCGCAAGTTTCATAAGCCTAATACCAGAATCCAAGAAACTATGAACGAAGTGCTGGATCGCATTGCAAGTTCTGAACGGCAGACGGTTTTGTCAGAACCGGAGCATTTTGTTGAGGCACAGCGGCGGGCTGCTTAACCCAGTCCCGCCTTTCCTGCCCTCGATCGACCGAAATCCCCTTTAAATACTTAGAATTACCCGCCTTGATCCATATCTCCTCGCAGGTGAGCGAATGACCATTGCAGAACTCAAAGAAAAAAACATAACCGAATTAACCAAGATTGCCCGGACCCTGGACCTCCCTGGCGCCAGCGGCATGCGCAAGCAGGACCTCATTTTTAAGATCCTTCAGGCGCAGAGCGAAAAGGAAGGCCACATTTTCGCCGAGGGTGTCCTCGAGATCCTTCCTGATGGCTACGGTTTTCTGCGCTCGCCGGACTACAACTATCTTCCCGGCCCCGACGACATTTACGTCTCGCCTTCGCAGATCCGCAAATTCGATCTCAAAACGGGCGATACCATCAGCGGCCAGGTAAGGCCGCCGCATGAGGGCGAAAAATATTTCGCGCTGGTGAAGATCGAAGCCGTCAACTTTGAGTCTCCCGAAGAAGCGCGCAACAAGATTCTTTTCGACAATCTCACCCCGCTTTACCCCCAGGAGCGTATCAAGCTTGAAACCGTTCGCGAGAATCTCAGCGCACGTGTGATGGACTTATTAACACCACTCGGCAAAGGCCAGCGGGGGTTGATTGTTTCTCCGCCACGCGCCGGGAAAACCATGCTGCTGCAAAATGTGGCTAACTCCATCACCACCAACCATCCTGAAGTTGTGCTGATGGTGCTGCTGATCGACGAGCGTCCGGAAGAAGTCACGGACATGCAGCGCTCAGTCAAAGGCGAAGTCATCTCCTCGACCTTCGACGAACCTGCCGCCCGCCACGTGCAGGTCGCCGAAATGGTGATCGAAAAAGCAAAGAGACTAGTCGAACACAAGCGCGACGTCGTCATCCTGCTTGACTCCATCACCCGTCTTGCGCGCGCCTACAACACCATTGTTCCGCCTTCGGGCAAAGTGCTCTCGGGCGGCGTGGATTCGAACGCCCTTCAACGTCCGAAGCGCTTCTTCGGATCGGCGCGCAACATAGAAGAGGGCGGGTCGCTGACAATCATCGCTACCGCGCTGATCGACACTGGTTCGCGAATGGACGACGTGATTTTTGAAGAATTCAAAGGAACCGGCAACTCGGAAATCATTCTCGACCGCAAATTGGTTGACAAGCGTACATTTCCGGCCATCGACATCCAGCGCTCGGGCACGCGAAAAGAAGAGTTGCTTATCCCCAAAGACGATCTCGCGCGCATCTGGGTGCTGCGCAAGGTCCTCAACCCGCTCTCGCCGGTCGAAGCTATGGAGTTGCTGATTGAGCGTCTCGCCAAGACGACTGCTAATAGCGAGTTCCTGGCCAAGATGAGCCA
>DATJHT010000080.1:0-3194 GCA_035493765.1 Terriglobales bacterium | reverse complement strand
TCGAGACCTTCCAGTTTCATACTTGTTGGCGTTAAGCCATAGAAGCGCACGCTGCCGTCCACTGACCCCATTACCGCGTCCATCCGGGCGTCGCCAAACATCCGACGGAAGTTGACCACGTAATCGTCCAGTTCCAGTTCGTCATCGAGCAGTACCTCCAGCACGACATTCAAGGCCTGGTAAAACAATCCGCGCTCGACCGTGTTGTCGTTGTACTGCAGGAAAGCTCCCACCAGCTCTTGCGTCGCCTCAAATTGCTGCAAGGCAAGATTAATCAGCAGCTTCAACTCGAGAACCGTTAGCTGTCCCCAGCCCGTATTCTCGTCAAACTCGATGCCGATCAGAGTGGCAATATCGGAATACTCATCCAGTTCACTATTATCCAGACGCTCGAGCATTGCTGACAGTGCGGCATCATCCAGGCGATGCAGGTTCAGAATATCGGCGCGGAACAACAGCGCCTTGTTCGTGTTGTCCCAGATCAAATCCTCTACCGGGTAAACTTCCGAATAACCGGGCACTAAAATCCGGCAGGCTACGCCGCCCACCTGGTCATATACCGCCATGTAGACTTCTTTGCCCATGTCTTCGAGAATTCCGAGCAACGTTGCGGCTTCTTCCGCATTGGAGTTTTCACCGTGACCCGAAAAATCCCATTCGACAAACTCGAAATTCGCTTTGGCACTGAAAAAACGCCACGACACTACACCGCTTGAATCAATGAAGTGCTCGACAAAGTTATTTGACTCCGTCACGGCGTTACTGACGAAGGTGGGCTGAGGTAAATCGTTCAGGCCTTCAAAACTGCGCCCCTGTAGCAATTCGGTCAGACTGCGTTCCAACGCCACCTCGAAACTTGGGTGCGCGCCGAACGAAGCAAAGACACCACCTGTGCGCGGGTTCATCAATGTGACGCACATCACCGGATAGGTCCCCCCCAGCGATGCGTCCTTGACCAGCACCGGAAAGCCCTGCTCTTCCAACCCCTGAATCCCGGCCAGAATGCCAGGGTATTTCGCCAGCACTTCGTGCGGCACATCAGGCAAGGCGATTTCACCTTCCAGAATTTCGCGTTTTACCGCCCGCTCGAAGATCTCGGACAGACATTGCACCTGCGCTTCGGCCAGCGTATTACCAGCACTCATGCCATTGCTGACGAACAGATTCTCGATCAGGTTGGACGGAAAATACACCACTTCGCGATCCGATTGCCGCACATACGGCAGCGAACAGATACCACGCTGCACATTGCCGGAGTTGGTGTCGTACAGATGCGAGCCACACAGCTCGCCATCGGGGTTGTAAATTTCCCGGCAATACGCATCCAGAATTTCAGCCGGCAGCGCATCCTTAGGGCCCGGCTTGAACCAGCGCTCGTTCGGGTAATGGACAAACGCCGCATTGGCGATGTCTTCGCCCCAAAACGCACCGCCATAGAAATGGTTGCAATTCAGGCGTTCAATAAATTCTCCCAACGCCGACGCCAACGCGCTTTCTTTGGTCGCTCCCTTGCCATTGGTAAAACACATCGGCGAGTGCGCATCGCGGATATGTAGCGACCATACATTTGGAACGAGATTGCGCCACGAAGCGATCTCGATCTTCATGCCCAGGCCCGCCAGAATGCCCGACATATTGGCGATGGTTTGCTCCAACGGCAGATCTTTACCCGCGATATACGTGCTGGCGTCAGAAGCCGGTTGCAATGTCAGCAACGACTGAGCATCGGCATCCAGGTTTTCTACTTCTTCAATGACAAACTCGGGTCCGGCTTGAACCACTTTTTTCACCGTACAACGGTCGATAAAGCGCAAAATGCCCCGACGGTCTACTTCCGAGATATCCGGCGGCAACTCAACCTGAATCTTGAAAATCTGTTGATACCGGTTTTCTGGATCGATAATGTTATTCTGCGACAGACGGATGTTTTCCGTGGAAATATTGCGATTTACGCAATATAGCTTCACAAAATATGCCGCACACAAGGCGGACGAGGCCAGAAAGTAATCAAACGGACCAGGCGCCGAGCCATCTCCCTTATAACGGATAGGCTGGTCGGCTATTACCGTGAAGTCGTCGAACTTGGCTTCAAGGCGTAGTTTGTCGAGAAAGTTGACTTTAATTTCCATGGGGAATCTTGAAAATGGTGCTCGAAAATGACATGGCCGCTATTATGCGTCGCCAGGTGCCGTCGCGGGTCGCTAGTGTCGCCAGCGTCGCCCACTGAAGCGCTAATGCTGTACGTTATTTCTGCAAACAGCAACACCTTGCCCGCGATGATACGCAACGCGAGGGCTCGCTGGCGGTTATAACGGCATCCGCGGTCAGGACCCATCCAGACGCGCACATCGAGAGAACGCTGACGAACGTATCGACGAAGTAAAAGAGAAGGGCGGCTACGAATGAGCCGCCCTTTTTTCATGCGCAGGCGGATTTCCCGTCCGATCCGTCAGCTGCTTTTCCGCCGCGGCTTCAAGAAGCGTTTCGCGAACCGCTTATTTCGCCGCCTTCAACTCTTCACGGACCTGCGCCCCAATCTCGAACGATCGCAACCGCGCCTGATGATCGTAAATCTGCGCGGTCAGCATCAACTCGTTCGCGCCGGTCTGTTCGATGATCGATTGCAGCCCTTCGCGCACCGTGTCGCGATCGCCGAGCACCGTACACGCGAGTGCGCGCGCGACGTTGTTCAGCTCCATCTCCGATGCATCGAGCCGGTCGACCGGCGGCTGCAATTGCCCCGGCGTGCCGCGCCGCAGACTGATGAACTGCTGCTGCAGCGAAGTGAACAGACGCGTCGCTTCATCGTTGCTATCGGCCGCGAACAGATTGACGCCGACCATCGCATACGGCTTGTCGAGCGTCGCCGACGGCCGGAACTGCGCGCGATACACCTGCAGCGCATTCATCAGGTAATCGGGCGCGAAGTGCGACGCGAATGCGAACGGCAAGCCGAGCGCCGCGGCCAGTTGCGCGCTGTATAGCGACGAGCCGAGCAGCCACAGCGGCACATGCGTGCCCGCGCCCGGCACCGCGCGAATGCGCTGGCCCGCGACCGGATCGGCGAAGTAGCGTTGCAGCTCGACGACGTCGTCGGGGAAGGTTTCGGCACTCGCCTGCAGATCGCGGCGCAGCGCGCGGGCGGTGGTCTGATCGGTACCGGGCGCGCGGCCAAGGCCAAGGTCGATGCGGCC
>DATJHT010000079.1:0-9991 GCA_035493765.1 Terriglobales bacterium | reverse complement strand
TCGAAGTGGCGCGGCCTGTAAGTGATCTGCGCGCGACACGCAAAGGCAACCGGGTGACGCTCACCTGGTCGCCGCCAACTCAAACCACAGAACAACGCAATCTTAAACGCGCGCAGACTGTCGAAATCTGCCGCGGTTTTGCAGCTATGAAGCAATGCGGCGTGCCGGTTGCGAAAATCCCCTTTCCTAAGCCTGCGGTGAAGCAGACTCAACGCGCACAGCAGGAAACTTACACCGATGAGTTGCCTGCGAATCCCTCGGAAGCAAGTGAGGCTATCGCGAATATTTACTATGGTGTCAGCATAGTCAATTCTTACCGGCGCAGCGCCGGCCTCTCAAATCAAGCGCAGGTTCCTGCGGCTCCGACGCTGGGTCCTCCCGAAAACCTTCAAGCGCAACTGACGCGGGATGGCGTCAAGCTGAGCTGGAACACAATTCCGAACCCACCGAACATTCCCAACTTGCGATTTGCTTATCGCATATACCGTCGCGAGGTCGGAACACAATCTAATGCGGTTGCCGGCGAGGTTCCGGTTGAAAACGAGTCGGCGCCAAGCTTTTTAGACCAGGGCTTCGAATGGGAGAAGACCTACGATTATCGCGTCACGGTCGTGACCAAAATCGAACAGGCGAATGGCGGCGAACAGCAGGTTGAGGGCGACGACACTCCGGCGTTCCCCATAGTGGCGCACGACGTGTTCCCCCCGGCAACGCCAACCGGCTTACAAGCTGTATTCTCGGGGCCGGGGCAAAAGCTGTTCATCGATCTGGTGTGGGCGCCGGACAACGAGGCTGATCTGGCAGGCTACAACGTTTACCGTCGAGAAGCGGGTGCGCCGGTAAAGATAAATAAAGATGTTGTCAGCTCGCCCTCGTATCGGGACGCAGAAGTGAGCGCAGGTCACACGTACACGTACTCAGTCTCATCAATAGATGTTCGCGGAAATGAAAGTTCGCGTTCGGATGAAGCCAGCGAGAGCGTACCCGCGCAGTAAAAACCTATCGCAACCAGGTCCAGATCAACCCACCAGCCGCCGCAGTAACCGCCAGGGTTGTAAGCCAGCCGAGCAGCTTCAGCCAGCGGCCATTCGTGTTTGGACCCATAATATTCGGGTTATTGACCGCGAGCATGATGACTAACATCAACGGCGGCGCTAGTAACCCCATGATGACTGAGGCCCAAAGCAAAGCTGAAATTGGATTGAAGCCGGAAAAGGCGATAGCAATGGCAACTCCGGTCGACAAAAAAATGACGGCGTAGAACTCGGGGGCCCCTTCGGGCGTTTTTTTTAACCCATGGCTCCAGCCGAAAATTTCCGCCAAAGCATGCGCTGGCCCGGTTGTGAGCACCGGGACGGCAAGGATTCCGCCCCCGATAATCCCGAGCGCGAAGAGGAGGCGCGCCGCGTTTCCGGCAAGCGGCCGCAGCGCCTCCGCCGCTTGCGTGGCAGTGACGATATGCCTCTCTCCCGCGTGGAACAATGTAGCTGCCGTGCACAGAATGACGAAATACATGATCAGATTGGAGAAGAACATTCCGGCGTTTACGTCCCAGGCTGCAGAACGAAGCTCCTGGGCAGGATTACGTCCGATGATTGTTTCTTCTTCTACTCTTTGGCTCGATTCCCAGAAATATAGATAAGGCGAGAGCCGTGTGCCGATCAGCGCTACCAGCATGACGAGGTAGTCACGTTTCAAGTGCAGATCCGGCCAGAGAGTCGCTTTTACGAATTCATGGGCGCTGGGACGCGCCAGGAACGCCGCACCCATGTATGCAAATAGCGCCAGAGTTAACCCGGCGAATACTTTCTGTAGTAACTGGTAAGAACCCCAGGTCTGAACGGCCAGAATGACGATCGCAATCGCGAGGGTGATCCCGGTCACGGGTATATGCAGAAACAAGCCAAGCGCCGCGGCTATGGCGCCAATATCGGCTCCGGCCTCGATGATGTTCGCCGCCAGAATTCCGAAAACCAGGGAGTAAAGCAACCACCGTGGGTAGTGGTCGCGAACCACGCCCGCGATGCCTTTTCCGGTGACTACGCTTAACTTCGAGCAAAGATAAATGGTGGCTGCCATCATGGGGAAAGTGAAAGGAGCCGACCATAAAAAAGAGAATCCAAAAGCGGCGCCAGCTTGCGCGTAAGTACCTACAGCACATGGATCGTCGTTTGCAGCGCCGCTGATCAGTCCACGGAAAATGGTTCCGAAAAGTGACCGGACAGGTCGTGGGGGCTGAATCACCGGTTTCGTTTGCACCAATACGGGGCCAGGAAATGATTTCGGATTGGCGTGCAACGGGTCCTTCCGACTGCGGGGAGTATCGAACGCCGAAGATGGACACTCGGCGGCGGTAGGATGCACAACTCGAATAGGCGTTTGTATGCTGCTGAAATCGCAATCTAGCGTGATTGCCTGCCTACTTTGATAGTCTGTAAAGTTGACGCAAAGGTTCGTATCGAACACTGCCATGAAATTTTGCCGATTCCGGATTGAAGGTCACGCGAGCTACGGGCTGATCGAATCCGTTGCTGGGCAAGAGACCATAACTGCGGTCACCACCAATCCTTATCTGGGCAGTGGAGCGAACTGCAAAACAATTCCCGGCATTCTCCTGGCCGATGCCGCCCTTCTGTGCCCGGTGCAACCTTCCAAGATTGTCTGTATCGGACGAAACTACCGCGAGCACGCGGCGGAATTAGGAAATGAAGTTCCGAGCGAACCCCTGATTTTTTTGAAGCCGCCTTCGTCATTGCTCGACCCGGACGGGAAAATCATGCTGCCCCCGATTTCACATCGGGTTGATTACGAAGGCGAACTCGGTGTGGTGATCGGCAGGGGGTGCCGAAATCTGAAATCAGATGAAGACGTACGCCCGTACATTCTTGGCTATACCTGCGTGAACGATGTGACCGCGCGCGATCTTCAAAAGAAAGATGTTCAATTCACCCGCGGCAAGGGATTTGATACGTTCTGCCCGGTGGGACCCGTGGTGACAGATGAAGTTGATCCCTGGAGCGGCGTTGCGGTAAAGACCCGTGTGAACGGCGAAATGAAGCAGGACGGTAACACTCGTGATTTCATATTCGCGCTCGATGCAGTCATCCGTTTCATCTCACAGGTGATGACGTTGTTGCCTGGCGATCTCATCGCCACCGGAACTCCATCCGGCGTAGGCCCGTTGCAAGCTGGCGACCTGGTCGAAGTGACAGTGGCCGGTGTGGGTACACTGCGAAATACCGTTTCCGCGTGAGGCGTGTTTACGCGGTTGGGCGCGTCAAAGACGACTATAATTCTCCCACGCATGCCTCTGGGTTCCGGCACTCAACTTGGTCCCTATGAAATTCACTCACCTCTAGGTTCAGGGGGGATGGGCGAAGTCTACCGCGTCCGCGACACTCGACTCGGACGTGACGTCGCGCTAAAAATTCTTCCTGACTCTTTTGCCCGCGAGAGTGATCGCTTGCAGCGGTTCGAAACAGAGGCTCGCGCCGTGGCTGCGCTGAATCATCCCAATATTCTGGCGATCTTCGACATCGGCCAGCACAACGGGTCGCCATTTCTGGTTTCCGAGTTACTCGAAGGCGAAACCTTGCGTGAAGTGCTCGAGGGCGGGCCCCTGCCGCAACGCAAAGCCATTGAATACGGAGTCCAGATTGCGCAGGGCCTGGCGTCGGCACATGAGAAAGGCATCATTCATCGAGATGTGAAACCGGAAAACATTTTCGTCAGCCGGGAAGGCCGGATCAAGATTCTGGATTTTGGCTTAGCCAAGCAGGCGCAGGCGCGCGGCAAAGACGGCGCCACGGTAACCAGTTCTCATACCGCTGCCGGCATGGTTTTAGGAACTGCCGGGTATATGTCGCCGGAGCAGGTACGCGGCGAGCCCGCCGATGCGCGTAGCGACATTTTTGCATTCGGCGCCGTTCTATATGAAATGCTCTGCGGAAACCGCGCTTTTCACCGCGACACCGCCGCCGAGACTATGACCGCGATTCTGCGCGACGATCCGCCAGAGATTTCGGTTACCGGGCATCAGATCCCCCCCGCACTCGAGCGCATCGTGCGGCGCTGTCTCGAAAAAGATGCCGAGCAGAGATTTCAGTCCGCGAAAGATTTGTCTTTCGCACTCAGCGCCCTATCCGGATCGGATTCGAATCTCGCCTCGCGTGTTGCGCCTGCTCCTTCGAAGATCCGGCCGTGGGTGTGGGCCATTGCTGGATTGGCAGCCATTCTAGCGGCGACTGCCACCTGGCTGGCGATGCGCCATTCAGCCGCCAGCGGAACCCTGCAATTCGCGATTCCGGTTTCCGGAGAGGTCAGTCACATGGCCCTGTCCAGGGACGGCACCATGCTGGCTTTGGTGTCACCGGATGAGACCTCTGGCATTCCCATGATTTTTATTCAGCGCGTGGGCTCGCCGGATGCGCGTGCTTTGCCGGGAACCGGGGGCGCATCTTACCCGTTCTGGTCGCCCGACAATGCGTATGTCGGATTTTTCGCGAACGGCAAGCTGCAAAAAATCGCAATCGCTGGTGGCCCGCCACAGGTCCTGACGAAAGTCTGGGCGGCGCGCGGCGGAAGTTGGGGGCGGCGCAACGTTATCATCTATTCGCCTGACTCGGGTAGTTTCATCTGGCGAATCAATGCGGATGGCTCTGCCGCAGCTCCCATTACAGATCACGTCTTCGTAGCCACTGACCAATCACACCGATGGCCTCTTTTCCTACCGGACGGCAACCATTTTTTGTTCTGGGCAGGAAATTTCAAGGGAGCAAAAGAGGACCGTGACAGCAGCATTGTTGCCAGCTCCCTGGATGGAAAAGAAAGAAAGTTGTTGACGGAGGCTCACTCCAGTTTCGCCGTGGGTGCCGGCCGGCTGTTTTATGCGGATGATGACCGGCATCTTGTATCGGTAGGCTTCGATGAAGCGAAAGCGACTATTTCCGGGAACACGAACGTAATTGCGAATTCGGTCTCGGTCCAGCCTTCCACCTACTGGTCGTCTTTGACTGCGGCGAAAAACGGTACCGTAATTTACAACGTCAGTGCTGGCGCGGCATTATCAATCCTCACCTGGATGGATCGTAGCGGAAAAATGCTTGGCGAAATCGGCGGGCCGGCCGTCCAATGCAATCCAACGCTGTCCCCCGATGGCAGCAGGGTCGCCGTGGACATCAGTGATCCCAAGGCCAACAACGTTGATATTTGGATTGAAGGAGTAGGCGTCGCGGCCAATTCGCGGTTTACTTTCGACCCGGCCGAGGAAGTCGTCGGAGTGTGGTCGCGCGACGGCAAGGAACTGGCCTACCGCTCCGCCGGCGGCTCTGTTGCCGCGGGCGGTGTGATGCTGAAGTCAGCGAATGGTTTGCAGAGCGAGCGGCTGATTACCAAGATCCCCGATGCGGATGATTTAATTCCAAACTCCTGGACGCCTGACGATCAGCAAATCCTGATAACGCATCAGACCCCGACGTCCGGCTACTACCTCGAGCTAATTTCTAAAGCCGGAAAAGAACCCGTGCCGTTTGTGAAAAGCTCCGGCAGCGTGACTAATGGCATGATCTCCCCAGATGGCAAGTGGGTAGCTTACGAATCCGATGAGTCCGGAAGCTGGGAAATTTACGTGACCACGTTTCCAGGAGCGGCCGGCAAGTGGCAGGTTTCTCGCGGCGGTGGAAATGAGCCGCGCTGGCGCAGCGATGGCAAGGAGATCTTCTACCTGGGCCCTGCGGGTATGCTTACGGCTGTTCCTGTGAGTACGCTGGGAACTTTTGCATCGGGCACGCCGGTCCCACTATTTCAGTTTCACGGACGCGCTGCGATTTCTTCGACCGATGTATTCAGCTACGACGTTAGCAAAGACGGCAAGCGGTTTCTGGTAAATCGCTACGTCAAACCGGACCGCATCGAGCCATTGACGATCCAGTTGCCTGCAAGTGGCGATTCCGTCAGCCCCTAGCGTTTGATTCTTACCTGAACGACCGTTCCTTCTGGGAGGTTTGCATCCAGAAGTTCGACCTTCCCGTTACGAACGATACCGTTAAATTCCCGCTGGGTTTGCGTGGGCGAGGGCGCTGTGCCACTTCTTCCAGAACCCTTGTCCATCGCCTGATTCGCCAGTTCATCAGCTTCGCGATTTCCACCACGCAACGTGTGCTCGATATTGAACCACTCGAGTTGACGGATGAGCTGCGACGCGCGTCCGTGCAAATCGCGCAATGTGGCATCTTTAACTTTATAGATGCCCTTTATCTGCCGGACCATCAATTCTGAGTCGCTGATGACCTTCAGTGCTTTGGGGCCGTGCACGAGCGCATATTCGAGCGCTCCGATCAGCGCCTGATATTCGGCGAAGTTGTTGGTTTGCTTTCCCAGGTATTGACTCAAAGCGGCGACTTTGTTGCCTCGGTCGTCATGGATGACGACACCATAGCCCGCGGGTCCGGGATTGCCGCGCGCACCACCGTCAGTATGAGCTACGAGATAGTTTGCTGGAGGGGTCATGAGCTACAACTTCTGGATTACGGACCGCAGATTTTAAATCTGAGGTCACCTAATGAATCTTTAATCCGAAAACAAAAAACTGCAATGAGACATCACCGTCCCGCGGCCAGCCTGGTGGCGAGGCGCGGCGGCAGGTTCGCGGCGAAAATCCGTTCCTGCGCCGATCTTAAGTCGTAAGGCACCCGGTAAAAAGTGACAGCCTGCTTTTCGGTGTCGAATACCGCAAAGCCGGCGCGCCAATCGCCATCACGAGGTTGCCCAATCGATCCGGGGTTAATCATGTACGTCGACCCGGCCTCAAGCTGGAAATCCCAGCTTTCCTGTTTCGCGATACTCGGATACTCAGGATGAACGTTCTCCGCGATACCCGACCGCAAGAAAAACAAGCCCTGAACATGAGTGTGTCCAAAAATAATTACGCTTTCCTGCGAAGTTGCCAAAGTCTGTAGCGCATCGTCGAGACTGACCACATAGCGGTCTTCATCGTCGGGCGCGCCGTGCACAAATTGAATGCCGGGTAGCTCAGGAATGGTCACAGGTCCCTGCGGCAGCGCACGCAGCCAGTCAAGATGGTCGCTGTTGAGCTGATCGCGGTTCCAGAGTGCGGCCAGTCCGGCAATAGGATTAAAACTCTCGACGGTATCAATGCCCGTAACCACCTTATCGTGATTGCCGCGCACGAAGGTTCCGCCTAGTTCACGCACGCGTGAAGTGACTTCATTCGGGCTGGCGCTGTAGCCAACGATATCGCCCAGGTTGACGGTAAGGTCAGTTGGCGGGGCTACGGCCAGGCACGCCTGCAATGCTTCCAGATTGCTATGGATGTCACTCAGAAGAAGTATGCGCAATAATCACCGCGGCCCCGAAGCATTCGCTCGGGACGGGACCGGAATGGGGATTATAAAGCAGTGGCGGCGCAAACTATGTCGCTGGATTTATCACCGGACAGCGTGCCCAATGTCCGGGGCTGACTTCTACCAGCGGCGGCTGCGCACGGGCGCACTCCGGAATGCGAAATTCGCAACGCGGCTCAAATAGACATCCAGACGGCATGGCGTGTAATGGCGGCACCGTGCCTTCGATCGTTTGCAGAGGACGATCGCGGTCCGTGGTCAGCGTGGGAGCTGCCGCGAGCAGGCCACGCGTGTAAGGATGCGCGGGCGCGCGGAAGATGTCGTCACGCGAACCAATTTCGACCAGCGTTCCCGCGTACATGACTGCGATGTTATCTGCGACGTTTGAAATCACTGCCAGGTCGTGGGAGATGAAAAGCATCGTGAGGCCGAATTTTTCGCGCAGGCCCGCTAGCAGATCGAGAATCTGAGCCTGAATCGTAACGTCGAGCGCGGTTGTAGGTTCGTCTGCGATCAGTAACTCCGGCCGGTTCACGATGGCCATGGCAATCATCACCCGTTGCCGCATCCCGCCGGAGAGTTGGTGAGGATAGTCCCGAGCACGACGCGCGGGATCGGTTATTGCGACGTCGTTCAGAGCGCTCACCGCACGGTCCCACGATTCCTTCCGCGAGACGTTCTGGTGGACGCGGACCGCTTCGGCGATCTGCTCACCGACGCGCATCACGGGATTGAGTGCAGTCATCGGCTCTTGAAAGATCATCGAAATGCGTGAGCCGCGCAAGGTTCTCATCTGCTCAGGCTCGAGATTCAGAAGATTGTGCGCTGCGCCGTTGCTCCCGAATTTGATCTCGCCGCTCAATATTGACTGCGGAGGCAGCAGCCGCATGATGGCCAACGATGTCACGGACTTTCCCGAGCCCGACTCGCCAACCAGTCCCAATACCTGCCGCTGCTTCAGCGACAAACTTACATTGCGCACCGCAGTCACCGCGCCTTGCGACGCGGGAAACCGAACAGTCAAGTTTCGGATGTCGAGCAGCACACGATCATGTTAGCAGCCGTGGTCAGTGGCAACGCGGTTCGGATTGACCCGCGTCTCCGATCTCTGTAGGTTGTGAAGTACCTGGTCGGGTCGGGAGGGAGAATTTGAGTTGGCGTTGGGTCGGGATTGTATATCTCTGCGCATGCGCCGGTTTTGCGACGGGATGTTCTTCGGCCTCAAGCACGGCTTCTAATAATCAGCAGGGATCGAGCTTTCCTCCGGCCATCACACCGCTGGTTTCTTTGAGCACTGACAATTTCACGAACGCTTCCAGCCAGCATGCCACCGAGGTTGAACCCGGCAGCTTCGCGTTTGGCAACACCATCGTTGTCAGCTTTCAGGTGGGCCGAATTGCTGGCGGAGGCGCAGCCGACATTGGCTATGCCATCTCGAATGATGGCGGTGCAACCTGGCAAAGCGGTCTGCTGCCCGGCCTGACCACGTTCCAGGGTGGCGGCACCAACTCCGCCGTCAGCGATACCGTGCCGATCTATGACGCAGCACACGGCGTGTGGATGATTTCATCTCTTACGATTGCTGCCGGAAGCACACAGGTTGTTGTCAGCCGCTCGAGCGATGGCGGCGCAAGTTGGGGCAATCCGGTAGTTATCGCGCAGAGCGCCGATCTCGACAAAGATTGGATCACCTGTGACAACACTCCAACCAGCCCGCACTACGGAAACTGCTACATGGAGTGGGACGACAACGGGAACGCAAATCTGATACACATGAGCACTTCTTCTGATGGCGGACTGACATGGTCAGCGGGCGCAGCTATCGCGGGCGCTAACGGGTTGGGCGGCCAGCCGCTGGTGCAGCCGAACGGGAAAGTGATCGTTCCGTTTCTGGCAAACGCGCCGGTGATTCAGTCGTTTTCTTCAAGTGATGGCGGTGCGACCTGGGGCAACGTGGTCCAGATCGCGGCCGTCAGCGATCATACAGTTGCAGGCGGTCTGCGCAGCGACGCGCTGCCGTCCGCGCAGGAAGATGCCGCTGGAAATATTTATATCGTCTGGCAGGACTGCCGCTTCCGCACAAATTGTGCGTCGAACGATCTGGTGATGAGCACGTCGGCAGACGGCACAACCTGGAGCACGCCAGCGCGGATTTCTATCGACCCAATTACCAGCACCGCCGACCATTTCATCCCCGGACTTGGCATCGATCCCACCACGGCCGGCGGTACCGCGCATCTGGGGCTTACGTACTACTACTATCCACAGGCGAATTGCAGCGCAGCGACCTGCGCACTTTACGCCGGATTTGTTTCTTCGCTCGATGGCGGCAACACCTGGAGCGCGGCAACTCCGCTTGCAGGTCCAATGTCACTGAACTGGCTGCCGAACACTTTCTCCGGACGCATGGTCGCCGACTATATTGCTACATCATTTGCCGGCGGCAAAGCGTACGGCTTTTTCGCCGCGGCAAAGGCGAACTCCGGCACGAAACTCGACGAGGCGATCGACACCACCCAAAGCGGGCTCGATGTAGCAGCCGCCCAAGGGAGAAATAGTTCGGCGGGAGAAAAAGCTGTGGCGAGTGCAAGTCCCTCTTCAAAGCAGGTTGTGAGAAAGATTCGTTAGGC
>DATJHT010000078.1:0-6001 GCA_035493765.1 Terriglobales bacterium | reverse complement strand
GTACGGTGCTGCAGCAATTCCAATGCTGATTTGCCCAGTACAACTCCACTAGGTGTACAATTCAGGCGCCTTTAAGGGGAGGCACTCAAGTGACAAGAAGAATTACTCTCGTAGTAGTTGCGCTGCTCTGTAGTTTCGGTTTGTCTATCAACCTTCATGCTCAGGGCGACGTCGTTCAGCAGATCAAAGAGTTGCAACAGCAGTCCAGGGATGCGCAGATGAAAAACGATGCCTCCTGGGCGCAGCAACATTTAGCCGACGGATACGTCGCCGGTAACAGCTGGGGCGACTGGGAAACAAAAGACGATTTCATTAAAGACCTGCAGAATAAAACTGACAAATGGAAAAGCGGCGACATCAGCGATCTACAGGTCGCGACCTTCGGTCCAAACACTGCGGTTTCACACTACAAATTTACCTATGATGCCGAAATCAGGGGCACGCATCGGGCGCGAACCGTAATCTGCAGCGATACCTGGATCAATGATTCGGGCACTTGGAAGACAGCTGCGACCCATTGCTCGATGGTTAAGGGCAAGTAACAGCCAAGTTTTGGATTGTCCTGAATCCCACCTTTTCGAATACCACAAGGGGTGGGACAACTCCCCCCGCGGCGTGTTTTCTTTTTGCAAAAGCATTCGGCCCCTGCGGGCAGTACCAGACTTGCAGTACAGCAACCTGCAACAATTCCGCCGGCACCATGGCTGAAGAATTACTCAATGATCTTCAGGAAAGGTCTCTAATGCGGATCCAGATGGCTGCGCTGATCCTCTTGCTAGGCTCCGTTGCAGCCGCGGAGAACCTGGAAAAGACCCAGAAAAAAGAATTGGAAGCTCAGGTTAAAGAAATCACGCGCGAGGCGCAAACCCTTGAGAAAGCTGGTCAACTGGCGGAGGCCCGCGCCCGTTACGCCGAGTCCCAGGCGTTAATCGAGGTGAACGACGTCTCAAACGCGCTTAAGCATCTGGATGAAGAGATTCATAAGCGGGTAAAAACCGCTCTCAATGACTCGCGAAAACTATACGAAGCGCGCAAGTTCGGTGAGTCGGCTGCTGTGCTAGACGGCAGCATGAAACTGCAGGCGGTCCAGCCAGTGCTCGCCTATGATCTCGCCCTGTGCTACTACCAACTCGGAGAGCGCGACAAAGCGGTTGAGTATCTGCGAAGAGCCAAAGCGGGAACAGCTGATCCAAAACAAAAGCAAAAACTTTCACAGCTTTTAACATTCTTCACCACCGGCGAGAGTGGCGCATCGGTTAAAGACAGTGACAGAGATCGTATTCTCCGGGTCAATCGTCTTTCGGAGAGCATCGGAGTGGATGCGTCGCTGGAAGATGAAGGCAGTGACGAGCAACCTTTCGCAACCGCTGATACCGCAGCGCCCGAAGCCAGCGCCGGGCAGTCGTCCGTCACTCTTAAGACAAACCGGACCCCCGAAGTTGCGGCAAATGGGCATGCTGGACATAAATCCAGCTTGTGCAATGCGCTTGCCGAGCTCAAGCCGACGCTGGTCACCAGTGCCTCGGCGACGTACAACCTGGCAAACTGCGCCGAGACAAACGGGCGTGCCGCGGAAGCCGTCCGGCTGCTTGAGAAATATCTCGAGATATCTCCCAAGGCGTTTGACACCGCTGAGTCGCAAGCCCGAATTGCCGACTTAAAATTGTTGCTGGCACTGCCGGGACAGAATGGCTTGGAAGTTCGCAAACTGTACGCTTCGGGCTACAGCGATCTTGAAGAACGCAAGTACGACCGTGCGTTAGCAGACTTCAATCAGGCCAACAGTTTGGCTCCTGAGTTCGCGCTTACCAAATGGAAATTGGGATTGCTATATGAAGCTTTGGGCGAGATCGAACTAGCGCGACAGAACTTTACACTCTATGAGCAATTAACCTCCGATCAGAGCTCGAAAGACGAAGCCGCACTTCACGTTTCAACCCTCGACACCAAGCGCTCCAAGTACGACGAGGAAGTTGACGCCGCCGAGGAGATCGTCGCCGACTTGTTCAATCGAGGTATGAACCTGACCTTCAACAGCGACCCAAGCCGCAGAGCCTTACGTGCGCGACGGGCTCGAGTGAAGAAGAAAGAGCAGTCCAAGGCAAGAAACCGAGTCGGCGGATTCGCGATTCCTTATCCGTATGCTCAACAGCAGCTGATGCGCGCGAGCGAACACCTTGAAATTGCGCTTGCTCTGTTTCCCCTGGGTGCGGAAGCGAACGAACTTATGGGACTTGTTTTTCTGCAAGCCAATGATGGCAGCTCTGCGATCCGCAATTTCGATGCAGTCGCCAGTCAAGGGCTTCCGGTTTCCTTCTATGCCGAAATGCGCGGCCATAAACTCGATCATGCGGTGAAGTGCGAATTGAGTCGAGACCGGCTGCGTTTCATTTTTCTTTCGTCGTATGACAAGAAGGGGGTCCCGGCCCCGCCAACCCGTCCGGCCGGCGAAGATGGATTGGGCGACATGACTTTGGTTGCTTCCGACCAGCGGCAGATGGCATTCGAGTCATTGGATTTGGCCCTGAAAGACATTAAGCGAGTCGAAACCGACAAGGGCATGCTCAAACTGAAGCTGAGCGACCACGACATCTGGCTGGCCCCGATTTACTTGCCTGCGTTCACGCCGGTGGAAGGTCCCCAGGCACGCAGGTTTGCCAATAACTACACGCGGCTGTTTATCCGCTATCCCGGCTTGGAGGATTCGAAGCTGGGCACTGAAGGCATGAGCGGCGGCGAGAAGTTCATGATGGGATACAACATTGCAAACGCAGGCTTCGACATTGCGAGCTCGGGCTTCGGCGGAATTGGCGCAATAGCAAGTGTGCAGGACGCAATTTCAATCGCCCGCACCATTCACGCTGCCGTGGGATCGCTGAGCGTGAGCTTCGCGTCATGGGAGAAAAGCGTGGACGATCAGCAACAATTGCTGGCCGGGAAAGCGTTCAAGGCCATTCCAACCCAGGCCGTCAGCCTGGCGTTCGTGGAGGACGCGAGATGATGAGTGGTGCGCGACGGCGCTGCGATTTTACTTTTGACGGAATCGGATAATTAGGCCGTCACTTCGGGGACTTGCCGTGCATTTCTGCTTTTCCGCCCAGAGCTTTCGCCCCGGGCTAAGCTGGGTCGCTCCTGCCGAGCTGGGGTTTGGTCATCCTGTTTATCTCTCGCGGATCTAACAGGTAGTGTCGTTTCTGAAGAGACTCGGCTTCATTCGCTAGGCTACCAATCACTTTGGTGCTGCGCTAAAGCTGGGCGCTCCAGCGGAGTTGGCCCCCCGTGCCCACAATTTTATGTTCGGCTGCTGCAGAGCTGGGGTACTCGGCTGCGGAAAAGGTCAGTGTTTAGCTGATCGAAATGACGCTCAATGTCGGCCCCCGGGTTTATTGGAGGCGCGGTTCCCTGCTTCCCAAAACTGTAGGATAATTTCCAAGGTTCTAAGGAGATCTCATGGCTGAGAAGTTGACGTGGGATGACGCCGCGAAGATTGGTGTGCTTCTCGCAAGAAAACATCCTGAACTGTATCCGCTCTCGACTGATTTAGAGGTTTTGCAGCGGCGGGTAACTGAGCTGGCTGAGTTTGCGGGTGATTCGAAGACTTTCGATAAGAATAAGCTGGAAGCGATTCGAACGGCGTGGAACGAGGAATTCCTGGACCGAACGCAATAAGGGCCGAACGCAATCGCGGCATTCGTCAAGTGGCGATGGCACTAGTGGTCGCGGGAACGCCAACCCGTTGCATCAGGCTCTGGAAACCTGGGTTGTCCCGCAAGGCGTCCATGCTCGGATCTAAAGGAAGATAGATGAGCCAGTGCGAGTGTTCTTCATAGGATTTTTCCAGGTATTCGAGCGCGCGTTGGTTTTCTCCCAGGCCGATGTGGATTCCCGCGAAGAAGTAGGGTGCGACATATTTTTGCTGCGCTAATTTTGTCAGTTCATCGAGTATCTGAACTGCATCCTTTGTTCTGCCAGCAGTGCCGAGAGTATGGGCCAGCGCCGCGCGCATCAGCGGACTACCACCTGAGAAATTCACCCCCTTTTCACCTTCAGCAATGGCCTCTTCGTAGCGACCGGTGTTCCTGAGCAAAAGCCCTAGAATCCAGTGAGTCACGGGATAATTGGGATCCAAATCAAGAGTTCGGCGGAGTTGTTCGATGGCGTCGTTGTAGCGGCGGGCGAAGTAAAGCGACCATCCGACCGAGACATTAATAATGAGCGACAACGGATCCAGGTCCTGACTTTTTCTTATCCGCACCATGGCTTCGTCGTGCCGCCCCATGGTCATCGTGTACTCGGCGTACCAATGGTTAGCGGTGGGATAGGTGGGACCCAGTTCGAGGCTACGTTTGAATTCGGTTTGCGCTTTGTCCCACTCCCAATCGTGGAGCCACAACAAGGCCGCCAAAGGCGTATGGGCTTCCGCGAGTTCCGGGTCGAACTGGAGGGCGGCCTTGGCCGCAACTTTGCCTCTAGGGAATGCGGCTTTCGGCGGCAGATAGCTGTTCCATCCCAGGAGCACGTAGCAATCCGCCAACCCAGCGTAGGCGAGAGCATAGGTGGGGTCGTTTTCAACTGCCTGCTGAAAGTATTCGATGGCCCTGTAGAAACCCTCTTCAGTCCAGCGGTTCCAATGGTGACGACCTTTCAGGTAAAGCCGATACGCTTCGGCGCTCTCGGTGTGGCGTTTTGTCAGTTGTTTCTTTTCTGCCCGAGTCAACTGTAAACGCAGCTTGCCGGATATTTCGCTGGAAATTTCATCCTGCACCGCAAAGATGTCGCCAGGCTTGCGATCATATTGCGCGCCCCAGAGTTGGGAGCCGGTGGCGACATCGACCAATTCGGTCCCAATGCGTAACGAGCCACCACTTTGCATGATTCTTCCGGTGAGCACGGCGCGCACACCAAGCTCGCGACCCACAGCCTGGGGGTCAATGTCCCGGACCTTATATCTGGAGACGGTGCTTTGCGCAATGACTCGCAGCTTGGGTAGAGTCGCCAGACTATTAATCAGGCTGCCGGTGATACCGTCGCTGAGGTACTCGTGTTCTGGATCACCGCCAGTATTTCCAAAAGGCAAGACCGCCAGCGAGTCTATGGCCTTGGGAACCCGCTGGCGAGGGGAAGCGGTTTGCATAGCCGCACCGCGCAGCCTGCCCCTGCTGGTCGAGTTCGCCGTCCGGCTCAGGAGCGATCCTGTTTCTACGGTCCTGCCCCCTGAATCTGTGTTTCGCTTCAGGCGTTGCAGTTCAGCCCGCATGTCAGCCGCGTGCTGATAACGGAGATTTCTATCCTTCTCTAGAGCTCTCCAGATCACCTCCTGGAGAAGCGGAGAGATGTTGGGGTTGACTCGCGCGGGAGCCACCGGATCGCGATTGAGGATGGCCTCGGTGATCACGCCGGCACTGGGTCCCTGGAATGGAACCTTACCCGTAGCCATCTGGTAGAGAACGATGCCGAAAGAGAACAGATCGCTGCGGCCATCCAACTCTTCGGCCCGCACTTGTTCGGGAGACATATAGGCTGCGGTTCCGACAGCTATTCCGGGCATGGTAAGTTGAGCTTCGGAGTCCAAGTGGCTGTCGTCCATGGCGACCTTAGCCACCCCGAAATCCAGAATCTTGGCGTGACCGCGGTTGGTCACAAAAATGTTGGCAGGCTTGATGTCGCGATGGACGATACCCTTAGAGTGGGACGCATCCAAGGCGTCGGCGATCTCAATGCCGAGATCGAGCACCATCTCGATTTCCATAGGCTGGCCACTGATGCGGTGCTTGAGCGTCTCCCCTTCGAGCAATTCCATCGCGATGAAGGTTCGCCCTTCGGATTCATCAATCTCGTAAATGGTGCAGATGTTCGGATGATTGAGAGCGGAGGCAGCCTTGGCTTCGCGCTGAAAACGGCTGAGAGCCAGGGGGCCTTTGGCAACGTTCTCGGGCAGGAATTTGAGAGCTACAAAGCGGCCGAGCTTCACATCCTCGGCCTTGTACACCACCCCCATCGC
>DATJHT010000077.1:0-42950 GCA_035493765.1 Terriglobales bacterium | reverse complement strand
AAATACCAGACCATTTTGCCGGTCTCGGCGTTCAGAGCGACGATGGAATCGGCAAAGAGGTTCCAACCCCGGCGCTCGCCACCATAATAGTCAGGACTGGCGCTGCCGGTCGGGATAAACACCAGGTTGCGCCGCGGATCGGCAACAATCACCGACCAGGCATTTGCCGCGCCAGTTTTTGCGGCACTGCCATTCTTCCAGGTGTTTGCCCCGATTGCCTTGGGATTTTGCGGGATGGGATCCCACTTCCATTTCAGCTTGCCGGTCACAGCATCGAATGCGCGCACTTCGCCGCTCGGCATGCGCACCGAGCCATTGTCCGCAATTCCCGATCCGACTATGACTGTGTTGCCGATGATGGCGGGCGGCGAGGTCTCTTCGTAATCGGACGGATTGTCGGGGGGAATGCGCAGGCCGCTGCGGAGGTTGATCTCGCCATTGTCACCGAAGTCAAGACACGGTTTGCCGGTTTCGGCATCGAGCGCTATCAGTCGGGCATCAATGGTCGCGAGATAAATGCGGCGCCGCCCATTCGGAGCCTTCCACGTGGACACTCCGCGTGTCGCGTAATCGCCGTAGCCCGCGTTGCGGTCGATCTTCGCATCAAATGTCCAGCGTACTTTGCCGGTTACCGGATCGAGCGCAACGGCTCGCCCGAGCGGAGTCGCTAAAAACACGGTGTCATCGACATAGAGCGGGGTAGCCTCGAATGCCGTCGCTCGGCTATTCTTCGGCTGATATTCATCGCCGGTGTGATACGTCCAGGCGGCTTTCAGCGAGCCTACGTTCTTTAGGTTGATCTGATCGAGGCTCGAGAACTTATCGCCGGCATTGCCTCCATAGGCCAGCCAATCACCCGCGCTGGCGGCGAGGCAAGGGATTCCCAAGATGAGGCAGAGGAGAAAAATGATCGCGCGCATAAGAATAGTTTGCACGAGTCGTGAGAGGTTGGCGGGTGCACCGGGGATCCCGCATTCCGGTAAACTGATGTCACATTTTGCGTGAGATATGGTCATTTAAGTAATGGGTGACAAAAATTCCCGGATTATGAAGATCGCCGGGCTGAGCTTCGTGGGATTTTGCGCGGTATCCGTAGCCGTGGATCGGGCGAGCTTGAGCCCCGTCACCTCGCAATTGGCGGGCTTTTGCGGGGCGTTCGTAGGTGCACTGATCGGAGGGAGAGGCGCAAGTCGGCAGGGCAGGACATCGGGAGAAGAAGCGCCGGAACCGGAAGCCGCCCAACAAGACCAACTCGCCACGGTAGGCGCCAAGGTGGAAGACACGCACCCGCACGACGATTAACGCAGGCGGGGCTTAAGCCCGCTGCAGAATTACCTCTTCGTAGGCTACCAGGACTTTGCCGCTAGAGAGAGTTTGTTTCTTGCAACGAACCACTTGGCCCGGCTGGTATTTCCACGTTTCGTTTTCGGGCATCTCGTCGTTAATACGATAAATGTCACGACTCAGGTGTTCGGCTTTTACCGATCGCAGACAGGAAATCCCTTCTCCGACGAGCGCGACATAGATAGTGGCTTCCGGCGGAGCATAAGTGGCCGCGGCTGGCAATGGCGCCGAAGCTGCTGAAGGTACTGACGGTGGCGGCTGAACGGGAGGAGCGGCAACCTGCGCCTCTGAAGCAGTCGGCTGTTCGCGTGCCTGCTCCAGCAGCGGCGCCTGGCGGCCGCTTACTCTCGTTCGGTCGACAAACACTGCGACGATCGTGGCCACCGCCCATGTGAGCGGGAGTAAGGCATCGAGCCCGGCGCGCCCGTTGAAGAACTGGAGCACATACGCGGCAGCGAGCATGAAGGAAAACCCGCACACCGCCGAGAACGCGAGACTTTGCCATGCCGAACGGTATCCCTGCTGGTCGTAACTGAAGAGTACGAGCAGCAAAATAACGCCCGAAATTGTACTCAGCCATCCGAACGATCCGGGCAAAAGAGCCAAGGCCAATCCGACGGCGATCACCGCGAGCAAGAGGGCAGCGGGGTCAATTTGCGATTTAGTCATCACTCCCTCCAGACGCACTCATTTTAGCGCCGCGCTTTCGGGACAGTCCGGAGACACTAAACCAGACCGCTAATGGCCAGCCTCCGCCGCCATTTCCGGCACAATGACCGGCTTGGCATCAGGAGGAATTGGGGCAAGCATCTGCTCTTTCCGGATAATTAGCGAAGCGGTGTGATAACTGGCGTTTTCGAATCCATGGCCATGCGTGATCGCATCCGTGGGGCAAGCCTCGACGCAGTATCCGCAGAAAATACAGCGGTTGTAGTCGATGTTATAGACCTTGGCGTAACGCTCGGCACCGCTCACGCGATGCTCAGCCGTGTTTTCTGCAGCTTCGATATAGATGCAGTTGGCCGGGCAATTGGCGGCACAAAGAAAACATGCGACGCACTTTTCTAGACCGTTCTCATCGCGTTGAAGCACGTGCACGCCGCGGAAGCGCTCCTGAAATTTGGCGCCGCGCAAAGGCCCCGGCCCGTCAGGATAGTTCTCCACCACCGTAGGCTGGAACATCTCCTTGAATGTGATGCTCATGCCTTTGGCAATGGCCGCAATGTTCTCGAGGATCGGCATACGTTACTAGTATAGCGAAAGTCCAAGCGATGTCCGAATAAGAGGGTGCCGGCGTGAAGCCAGCAGCGTCTTTGCCGATGAGGTATTACAATGGTTCGTCGTCCCCTTATATTCGATCGGCACTAATTCCACTGCACTCATCTGGAGGAACTTATGAAGCTTACTCCCGGCAAACTGGCCGGCCTGCAACGTGTTTCAGACAAGCGCGGCGTGATCGCCGCCGCGGCTATGGACCAGCGCGGCTCCCTGCAAAAGTCATTGGCGAAAGAAAAGGGCGGAGAGGTTACGGACGCCATGATGGAGGAATTCAAATCGCTGGTGACGGAAATCCTGACTCCCCACGCCAGCGCAATCCTTCTCGATCCTGAATGGGGCCTGCCCGCCTCGAAGCGCCGCGCGAAGAATGCAGGACTGTTGCTGGCTTATGAAAAGACCGGCTATGACAAAACGGGCCCGGGCCGCTTGGGCGATCTACTCGACCATTGGTCCGCGAAGCGCCTGAAAGAAGCTGGGGCCGATTGCGTGAAGATCCTGCTTTACTACACTCCGTTCGATCCGAAAGACGTCAATGACAAGAAACACGCCTGGGTGGAGCGCATTGGCGACGAATGCCGCGCCAACGACATTCCCTATTTTCTGGAGTTCGTCGGATACGACGAGGGCGCTGACGAAAAGGGACTCGAATACGCCAAGAAGAAGCCCCATATCGTAACCGAAAGCATGCGCGAGTTCAGCAAAGACCGCTACGGGGTGGACGTCCTCAAGGTAGAAGTTCCGGTGAACATGAAATTTGTGGAAGGAACGAGGTGCTTCGCCGGACAAAGGGCTTACAGCAAGAAGGAAGCCATTGATCTCTTTCACAAAGCCGCCGGCGTCGCCACCAAGCCGTTCATCTATCTCTCGGCCGGCGTGAGCAACGCCGAGTTCAGCGAAACCCTCGAGCTTTGCGGCGAAAGCGGCGTCAAATATAACGGCGTCCTTTGCGGGCGTGCCACCTGGAAGGAAGGCATACCGGTTTATGCAAAGCAGGGGGCTGACGCATTCCGGAAATGGCTTGAAACCGAGGGCGTGAAAAACATCGAGAATGTGAACGAGAAGCTGAAAACGGCGACTTCCTGGTTTCCGATCTACGACCTCGAACCGGTCATGGCCGGCGCATAGGCAATCACAAGAGGCAAAGTTACACGAAGGAGATGACTGGCGTTCCCCTCGTGTGATTTTGTGTCTCTTCTTTTTTCTCTGGACGATTTACACCGCCGGCCGGCTGATTTCTCGGCTCCACTGGGTCTGAGTTGTAGGATTCACACCGGCGCTTGATTTCAAATTACTCAATGAGGACCCATACTGAGTACCTGAAGTTTCACACCCGTAAGCACCGCGAATACATACACATAACTCCGCAGATCGAGGCGATCGTCACAAAAAGCGGTATTAAGGAAGGCATGGTACTGGTTTCGGCGATGCACATTACCGCTGGGATTTATGTAAATGACAATGAATCTGGATTGATCGGAGACATAGATCACTGGCTGGAGCAGTTAGCGCCCTTTCGGGAGGACTACCAGCATCACGGGACGGGAGAGACCAATGGGGATTCGCACCTGAAAGCTCTACTGATTCACCATGAAGTCATCGTTCCCATCACTGCCGGGCGGTTGGATTTTGGACCATGGCAGGAAGTTTTCTATGCGGAGTTCGACGGGCAGCGCGACAAACGAGTCGTGGTGAAGGTGATGGGAGAGTAGTTCGAAAGGCTCTTCCGGGAAGAAAGAAAAAGGCACGGACAATACGTCCGTGCCTGACCTCCAAAATTCCTAATTATGCGGCTATCTTGTCGGTGAACTTGATAAGCACTTTGGTGTAGCCGTCGATTCGTTTGTCAAAGCGGTCGTAAGCTTCAGGCGCCTCTTCAATGCGGATGCGGTGGCTCACAATTTTGCTTGGATTGGCCTTGCCGTTCACAATGAGATCACGCAGATACTCGTTGTACTTCTTGACAGGCGCCTGACCGCTGCCCATGCTTACCCCTTTGTCGAAGAAGTCGGCGATGGGGAACGGGTAAACGCCTTTTTTTGCTTGCTCATTTTTCGCGCCCGGGTCAGGAGCGATGTACACTCCGATCACTCCGATTGCGCCCGTCGGATTGACGACCTTTAAACAATTCTCCAGGACCTGAGTGGGTTTTTCCCGGTCCGGACTCTCGTCATCGCGTGCCTGATAACCTACGGCGTCGATTGCACAATCCACCCCCTCCATCTTTTCTTCGCCGGGGCGCAAGCTTTGTTGAATGCCCTTGTTTTTCCTGCGCAACTTTTTTATTTGCTCGACTGGATCGCCTTTGCTTAAATCAACCGGAGTGGCGCCGAGCTCTTCGGCTTTCCGCAAACGCTCGAGAACGCGGTCCACAACGTAAACTTCCGAGGCACTTTTAATAATGGAGCAATAAGCGGATAACAAACCAACCGGTCCGGCCCCGAAGATGGCAACCGTCTTGCCGGGAGAAACACAGGCGAGTTCGGTGGCGTGATAAGCCGTCGGGAAGACATCCGACAATAGAAGGAAGTCATCCTCCAACTGGTCGCCGGGTTTGCCGGGCACTTTCAAACAATTGAAGTCGGCGTGGGGAACCAGCACGAATTCGGCTTGACCTCCCTGATAAGGCCCCATGCCGGCATAACCGTAAGCTGCATGCGCCTCCTCTGGATTCATGGTCAGACAAGCCTCGGTGTGGCCGCGGTGACAGTTGAAGCAAAATCCGCAAGCAATGTTGAAGGGCAATACAACACGGTCACCGACCTTGATGCTTTGGACGCCTTCGCCGACTTTTTCAATCACACCCATGATCTCGTGGCCGACGACGGTTCCCTCCTTCAACGGGGTGCGCCCGTCGTACATGTGCAGATCGCTGCCACAGATACCGCTGGTGGTAACTCTGAGTAGTGCGTCAGTTGGAGATTTCAGTTTCGGTTCAGGGCGTTCGCTGACCGCCATCTTGTATTCGCCTTCGTAAGTGATTGCCTTCATATGAGACAAACTCCGATGTATAGGATTTCGAGATAGGATGGCCGGGTCTAAGCGGACGATGCCCAACCATTAGGAAAGACGAAAGCTGTTGCTCAAACTTAGACGGGTTGCTGGCGGTCGCAGTATGAGGAAAATAGATCGGAAAAAGTTTGCTAAGCGGGCCGCTGCTGAGGGGCTTCCTGCTCAGACTTGCCTGACTCCCAGGCGATGAGCTTGTTGAGATCGTAGCTGTAGGGGCCAAAGGCGCGAAACGCCTTCTCATCGAACAATCGCTTGATTCCGCAGCCCAGGCAGACCTGGTAAGAGTGCTCCTGGAAGCGCACCGGCCAGCTCATTTTGCGATGCCAGCAACCGCGCAGAACCAGAACTGCGGCACCGGCCACGCCTGTCGCCATTAAGCCAAGTGGCACTTTCCATCGCGATTTCTTTTCGTCTGCCATTGGATCCTGGGTACGGACGCGGAAGAGACTTAAAGCCATTCTAACAGCCCACATCTGGGCTGCAGGAAAAACTGCGAGCACGAAAGGCATCTCGAACCAAAGAGAACCATTGCGATTGCCGTTAATCCCTTGTAACGTACAACTTAGGATTTCCGGGCGATGGGGCCCGGTGCGTGAATCGACCGTAGCGAGAACCAAAAGCCGACCTTTCCCAACGGGAAGCGTCGCTGAACCCATGAGTGCCACTCCGAGTAATGCCGGAGCCGCGTGGAACGGCCCGAACTTAATTACGGGCCCAGGCTCTGAAGAAAATGACCGACGCAATGCCTTGCAGGCGTTGCTCGCCTTTGCCTGCATACACCAGCAGGCGACCCAACGCCGGTCGCCCGACCCTGGCAATCCACTGCGAAGTACAACCCCCAAAATTTCCCGGGAGGAATTCGGGCTGGATGAGGTTCTGGAACTGGTCGCCCAACGGGCGCTTTCCATCACTGGGTCCGACGGTGTTGCGGTCGCACTGGCCGATGACAATGCCATTATCTGTCGCGCATCGGCGGGAGACATTTCGCCTCCACCTGGGATAAAGCTCGATCCCAACTCTGGCTTCTCCGGGGTGTGCCTGCGAAGCGGTCAAACCATCCGTTGCGACGATTCCGAAACCGACTCGCGGGTAAGCGCGCAAGTGTGCAGAACACTGGGGACGCGATCGATGATTGCGGTCCCGCTCTCGGCCAAGCAGCGCGTTATCGGATTGATCGAAGCATTTTCGAAAGAAGCTTATGGCTTTAACGATAGCGACGTTAGAAGCCTGAATCTGCTCGGGGAACTCATTCTCGCGGCCATACGACCGGAAGAAGAAGATCGCCTGGCGGAGATTTCACGCAAGATCGTCGTGCCGGAACCGGCGCGCCTGCCCGACGAAACCAAGGTACTTGCGCAGCCCAAATCCGCCAGACTCCTTGTTGATGAGAAGTTCACACCGATGCCGGTGCGGGCGACGGCTGAGCCTGCCAAAATCGAGGCGACTCTATCTACAAAATCTGAACCAGCGCCGCTCCAGGAAGACACGGAGCGGGCGAATGCTTCTGCTGAGCAGATTCGTGAAAGTTTCAGCGCCGCTACTTTCCTTAGTGAACATGCGCTTCCCAAACCCAAGGAACTGGAAGCTCCTGGGCAGATGCCCGGACAAAGATCAGTCGGCGGGATCGCTTTGATTGCAGCGTCGGTGCTGGTAGCAGTCGGGCTAGGCTGGCTGATTCTGCAGAAAATTCGGCACGGCGAGCAGGCAATCAGCGCCAACACTCAAACTCCGGTCGAAATGAAAAGCAAGGCTATCCAGTCGGCCGAAAGCCTGCCTGCCTTGCCAGCGGCCAAACCCGGAGCGACACCGCAGGTGACCGGCATACGCCAATGGACTACGGGAAACTCGAGTGTTGTGGTTATCGATCTCGAAGATCAGGTGCAATACGAGGATCGCACTCTGGAGAATCCGCCCCGCATCTATTTCGATCTGCATGACACAAAGATTGCGCCCGCATTGCTGAATCACAGCAGCGAAGTGGCAAACGACCCCTTCCTTAAGCGAATACGTATTGCCCAGCCGATTGAGGGCACCACGCGGGTTGTGCTCGAAACCAACGGGGACGTAGGTTACTCGCTGCGGCTTGATTCGAATCCCTATCGCTTGACGATCGATCTGCACAAACGCGAATCGCCGGCCGGCGCCGTGAGCACACCCCCACAGCCAAAGCCGTCCCCAGTAATCACCAGCAAACGAAAAGACGGCAGCGCGGCCATGGCGACGCCGACAGAATTCCGTATTGTGCTTGATGCCGGTCACGGTGGCTGGGACCTGGGGACAGTCGGCAAGAAGGGTTTGCTGGAGAAAGATCTGGTACTCGACATCGTCGGACGGCTAGGCAAACTGATCGAAAGCAAGCTGGATGCGAAGGTCATTTATACGCGGCAGGATGATTCGTATCTGCCACTGGAGAAACGCGCCGAGGTTGCGAACCTTGCCGGGGCTGACCTGTTTCTGTCGGTGCATGCAAACTATAGCGACCTCTCGACCGCACGCGGTGTCGAGACTTATTACACAAATACCTATTCATCTATCAAAGCGCGGGCCGATGGTGACGACCCTCAGTTGAAACAAGTGGACTGGACAGGAGTGGACATTCGCGCAAAGGTCACAGATTCACGTCGCTTTGCCGCGGACGTTCAGCAGGCGCTGTACGGCGGACTGGCGGCGCGCAACCCTGACATCCGAAACCGCGGGGTCAAGAAAGCCGAATACGTGGTTTTGACGGGAACCCAGATGCCGGCAGTGCTGGCTGAAGTTTCATTCGTCAGCAGCCCGGCTGACGAAGACAAACTGCAAAGCGAGGATTATCGGCAGCAAATTGCCGAGGCGCTGTACAGAGGGGTGTCGAAATATCAGGCGGATACGAAGCCGAGCAAGATCGCAAGCACTCAGAAGACTTTGAATTAATCTCTATAAGCTTCAAGGTACACGAAGGTAAACTCTGATCAGCGGAACTCAACGAGGTTGCCAGGCCGGTTTGGAATGAACGGCCTATCAGCAATCTGGCCTTCGAATTTCGGCGCCCAACGTCCGGGAATTGAAGTTCCGCAATCGGGACAGCGCCCATCCGCGGTCAGCCGGTACTCCTGGATGAAATAGCCGTATCTGCCGATGACCGTGTTGCCGCAGTTATGGCAATGCGTGTCTTCCAGATCACCAACTTTACCCGGCAAATTTCCCGCGTAAATAAACTGCAGGCCTGCTTTCTTGCCGATTTCCGCTGCGCGCATCAGATCTTCAGGACGGGTATTCGCCGGGTCTGACATCTTGTAGTCTTTGTGAAAAGCAGTTACATGCCAGGGAATATCCGGCGAGACGCCGGCCAGAAATTCTGCCAGGCCGCGGAGTTCGTCGTCTGAATCGTTGAAGCCGGGGATCAGCAAGGTGACAATCTCGAGCCATATTCCCATGCTGTGCAGGCGCTGAATGGTATCGAGAATAGGGGCGATGCGGCCGCCCAGCTCACGATAGTGGCGATCGTCAAAGCTCTTAAGGTCCACCTTGTAGAAATCAATCCACGGATGCAGATACTCGAGCACTTGGGGAGTGCCGTTGCCGTTTGAGACGAAAGCTGTCTTTAAACCTGCTGCTTTAGCTGTTTTGAATATCTCTACGGCCCATTCAGCTGTGATGAGTGGTTCGTTGTAGGTGCTGACCAGAACCTTCGCGCCTTGTCGCAACGCGTCGCGCACCAGGAGCTCAGGACTGGCCTCAAGCGGCGGCGAGACGGCGCTGGGATCGCGCAATGCCTGCGACGTCACCCAGTTTTGACAATAAGAACAGTGCAGGTCGCATCCCAGCATGCCGAAGCTGTAGGCGAGAGCGCCCGGATACGCATGAAAGAATGGCTTCTTCTCGATGGGATCGCACTGCACGCCGCCAACGTAGCCCCATGGAACATAAAGTTTTCCGCCCTGGTTGTAGCGAACCTTGCAGACTCCCACCTGTCCGTCGGCGATCGGGCAACAGTGTCCGCAGGCAAAGCAGCGAATTCGGTTCCGCTCGATGGGTTCGTAGAGATCGCCCTCGCGAACGTGTTGATTCAGGACTTCTCGGAGGGAAGACAACTAACACCTCTGGAATAATTTTACGCCGGAGACTACTCGGACGAATGCCCGATGTGGTGCGAGTGCAGCCATTGATCGGCCTGCTTGTGCTCGGTTGCAATCTGAGAAGGGCTGAGATGATCGGCGCAGCTCATCACGATCTGGCGGCTGGTTTCGTCCCCGCCTGCCTGCGCCAGCAAGCCCCAGTAGTAGGCCTTTGCGTAATCCTGGGGGCCGCCCCGACCTTGAAAGAATGAGGCGGCAACTTTTTCCTGGGCGCGAACATGCCCTTGATCTGCGGCGCGGACAAACCACTGTTTTGCCTGCCGGTAATCCTGTTTGACTTCCGTGCCGTTGGCATAGCGCATGCCCAATGCATATTCGGCGCGGGCGTCGCCCTGATTGGCACGTTTAGTGAGGTCTGGCACGGTCCAGGTTGAATAGCCTTCAGCAGAAGAATCAGCGGCGGCTGACGTGGGCACATTGAAACTCGAAGTCGCCGGGCCGAGGTCCGCTATCCAGTGTGCCGACATCCACACCACTGCGGTCACGCAAGTGATTCCTATCAACAGCAAGGTTATCCGGCGCGTCGTAGATGCCGGGGGAGGGACCATCAGTTCTGATGTCTCAGCCGATGCGCTTTGGCCAAACAGCTGGAACGAAGGCTCCTCGGGTTGTGAAAACGAAAGCACATCGGAGCGGACGTGCTCTGCACGGTAAACAGCGCGGGAAATAAAGCCGGCGAGCCGTTGCAGGATGGTGATGTCGTTTTCCCAAAACGCAGCCGGCTCCGGCGAAAAAATCTCCAGAATGCCGATGATCTCATCGCCACGTTTTACCGGCGTGGCCACGATGGAACGCACCCCTAAAGCGCGACAACTTTTGCGATCTACGCGCGTATCGTATTCGGTGTCATCACAGGTAATGGTCTTGCCCGAGCGAATACATTCGCCGGAAAATCCTGATCCTGCCTCGAGACGTGCGCCCATTTCCGGAGAATCAGTCCCGGCACGGGCGCGGCAGATCATCTCCGACGGTTTGGATTTGTTGATTAGAGCAATGGCGGTTCCGCTCGCCCAGGTCAATGTAAGCGCTCGTTGAGCTACCAGGTGCAACGCCGGATCGAGATCGGGCCCGCATATTTCGATCTCCCGTTCAATATCAGCCCACTCGTTTACCAGGGACGTGTAGCCTGGGGATGAAGACGGCGTCGGCGGTGCCGGTTGGGTCGTCCCCGGATTAGGCTCCGGCAACGTCATCACGGAAACGTTGAGCGTCGCTTCCACTCTGGAATTGGCCTCGAGCCATTCCACCAACTGCCGGCGCGAGGCGTCGGACATGTCTGGAAAGCGGATTCCGGTGCGGCCTGATGGATCGGACCAGACAACGTGACCGACAACATGGATCCGAGCACCGGTTTCGGAGAGATCAAGACAGAGCGGCAAGAGCCGGTTGACCTTCATCGGCGAAGACGACTGAATACACATGCCGCTTTCGCTGATATCGAGGATTTCGCTAAGCTCAAGAACCGCGCCTTGAGCGCTGCCGGTCAAGCTGGCGTACGCGGGCGTGTGAACGCGATGGCGGCGGGCGCGCCTGCGGTCTCGCCCAAAAATGCTGTTGTCCGCGCCCACGTCTGCCGGGCTGGGTCCCCTGTCCATACAGAATTGCCTACATCTTACCCCAGCAGAGCTGGTTGATCATCAATATAAGCAGCGGCTCGAATTCCCTCCGGTCAGGTTCGAATGGAACCTGGCGCCCGGTGAGAGAGGCGGGTAATTGCTGCCACCATCATGCTGGAAAGCAGCTGCATGGTGGCGACATCCTGATGATTGAAGGCATTGGGTGCGGCGGAGAGCACTTCGAAGATTCCCAGTGTATTTTGAAATTGGCGCAAAGGCGCAGCCAGGATAGAGCGCACGCCCAGGCGATGGCAGCTCAGCCGGTCAACATGCGGACTAGCGTCGGCGTCATTGCAGAGGACAACCTCGCCGGAGCGCAGGCATTCAGCGGAAACTCCGGAGCCAGTCTGGAGGCGGACGCCTAGATCCGGCGCGGTGCGCCCAGCACGGGCACGGCAAATAACTTCATCTCCCTTGCGCAGGGCGATCGCAGCCCCGGTAGCGCCAGTCAGTACCTGAGCACGCTCGGTGATTACGCCGAGGGCGGGATCAAGCTCAATCTGCGGCATTGCCACGTAGTCATCGTAGCTGGCGACGGAATCGTGGCGAGCATGGTGACGGGACGGAAGATTTCGCCGCGTTCCTCTTTCTTCCGCCAACTCGTTCGCAGGCACGGTGTGAAGCAGCTCGCGAACGATACGGTTCAGCTCGTCGTCTTGAATCAACTGCGCGGACGGCTGCCCTTTAAGGGATCCGCCAAAAAGGCGCGACAGACCGAGAACCGCTTTGCTACCGCAAGCCAGACAACTCGGGGTATGGTTGGCGCTGATCAGTTCGCATTGCACGCAGAAAATTGCAGTCTGCAACGACAGAAAATGAATTTGATTCGCGGAAGTACGGACGGACATCGGCCAAGTTTCCTCTCATGATTGCGAAGAACTCTTAAAGTAAAATGCGCGCGAGTCCGCCGAAAGTATCGCAGCTGGTACTCGCTGAGGAAATCAGCCCGCTTGCGCAGAGAATAACGCTTCGCGCTGGGCGGAAGGGAGAAATTCAATCGCTTGCGCGGATGCACGTTGGAGGGCGTCGGCGAGGTTCATAGCAAATGCAGTGGTCAGAAGGTTGATGTCGAGTTGCAGGTCGCGATTGGAATAACGCCGAAAGATGGTCAAGTTCCCGCAGTGCCGCGCCCGCGAACTGACCAGATCGAGGCTGATGCTCCATACATTGCCAAGTTCGGGAGCAATCAGCGCTCCTCCCTTGCTCCAGCGCAGGCGGGATTTGTCCGCATCGAACAACTGCAGGCCCTGTTCGAAGGCGGAGTCAGTCCGCAGTTCGAATCCATCGAAGTCATTGCTGTCGAACGCCGCAACCAAAATGCGACCTACCTGGTGGAAGTCCTCTGTTACCCTCAGTTCTTCGGTAGCACGTCGGATGGCAAGATTGTTCACGAAAATGTGCCGTTGCTCGATTGTGCGCTGAGCCACCCTGCGAAGCTCGCCGAACTCGAGATAACCGAGATGCTGCACACCAAGCCAGATGCCGGTCCCGAGCACGGCGAGAACCAAGCCAAGTGTGCTTCCAGTGGGCCACAGCAAAAATAAGCTCAACAGCGCAAAAACAGCCGAAACGCCGTACAAAATGATGACCACTTGTCGATGCGACCAGCCGTGTTCGAGTAACTTATGGTGAATGTGCTCACGGTCGGCAGTGAATACCGGCCGCCCGCTGATGAACCGGCGCAATACCGAAAGTGATGTTTCAAGAATCGGCAATCCAAATGAAACCAGCGGAATTGCCACGGCGATGATGGTGGGCGCTTTCTGCGCGCCATAGAGAGACAAGGCGCTCAACATGAATCCCATGAACAGGCTGCCGCAGTCTCCGAGGAAAATGGTCGCCGGGTTGAAGTTGTAGCGCAAAAAGCCGAGCACTGCCCCGGCAAGTGCAAGTGTGATCAGGGAGAGTAGCGATGCGTTTCCCAATATCGCTACCACGAACATGACCAGGGTAGAGAACAAGGCAGATCCAGCTGCTAGTCCATCAAGGCCATCAATCAAATTGAACGCGTTCGTGATGGCAATGACCCAGAAGATGGTTAGAGGCAAGCCGACCATCCATGAAAATTGATGGGCGCCGAATAGCAATGGGATGTCGAGAATTCTCAGGCCGCCGCTGAATAGCATCGTTGCAGCAACCGCCTGTACAAAAAATTTAAAGTAAGGGCCTGCGGTCCGAATGTCGTCGTACACACCCAAGGTAAAGATCAGAATCGCGGGAGGAAGGATCGTAACCAGCGGGTGCAGGGAAAACGAAGCGCCGACCGGGTGGAACAACCTTCGGGCGGTCAGGGCCACAACGGTTGCGACCAGAAATGAAAACACGATGGCGATTCCGCCAAGCCGAGGCAAGGCCTTGCTATGAAGATGGCGCTCATGCACAGGAGCTGCAACCCAGCCATTTTTCACGGCGAGGTCCCGCACAATCTTGGTGGAGATGAAGGAAAGAACCAGGGCACCGGCAAAAGTCCCCAGATAAAAAAAGGTCAAGCCAGCCTCCGCGTGAGCAGGGAACTGCCTCGACGAATGGAGGCGCTGAATTTACTTTCGTAGATTGTTAACGGGCACATGCTGGGCAGACTATGTATCTACTGCCGACTATATGTCGAACTGGCAGAAGCAGGTATTCTCTTTCTAGGTTCTACTCTCATAGTGTTTCCGAGTTATGTACCAACGGGAAAAGACGCGGCGATTCACATGCTGCCTGTGCTAGACTCCGCTCCAAATGCAATTTATTTTTGGGCGATTTTGCGCAAAGCTACCCAGCGAAATGCGATTGATGGCCATCGTGGGCATTTTGGCGGTGAGCAGCCTGGCGCAAACTTCAGCTCAGCCGGGCGCAGCGGATCCAGCTTCGCTATCGCTGTCCACTGGTATCAAAACTTCGGTTCCTTCCAATGCAGCCGAACCAGCCAAAAGTGCCGGCGGTGATGCCAGCGTGCGGCTTGGTTCCGGCGATCTCATCGAGTTGAGCGTCTATGGCGTCCCTGAGCTGAACACCAAGACACGCATCAGCAACTCCGGCGACATCTATCTTCCCCTGGTGAATTACGTTCATGTTGACGGCCTGACGATCAGCGATGCGGAGCGGGTGATCGAGAGAAGACTGGAAGAAGGGGGATTCGTCCGCAATCCGCACGTGCAACTTTTCGTCGACGAATCCGCGTCCAACGGCACCAGCGTACTAGGAGAAGTGATGAAACCGGGAGTTTATCCGGTAATGGGCGAACAGACGCTATTCAGCATAATTTCTGCGGCTGGGGGACTCAGCGACAGGGCCGGCAAGAGCATCACGGTCACTCATCGAGACCATCCTGACAAACCAGTCTCGGTCACAATTTCGCACAATCTTGAAGACCACCCGGATAGCAACATACCGGTTTACGCCGGTGACACGATCATGGTGCGCCGTGCCGATGTGATTTATGTTGTCGGAGAGGTAAATCACCCCAGCGGTTTCTTAATGGACAACAACAACCACCTCACCGTGTTGCAGGCGATTGCATTAGCTGGGGGGACGGCGCAGTATGCGAAGTTGAACGACGTGAGAATTCTGCGTAAGGGACCAGGCGGTGTAAGTGAGGTACCCGTGCCGCTGAAGAAATTATTGCAGGCCAAGGCCAGCGATGTTCCGCTACAAGCTGAAGACATTCTCTTCGTGCCCACAAGTGCAAAGAAGATTATCAGCGGGAAAACGGCTGAAGCGGTCATGCAGATGGCGACCGCCGCGAGTATAGTGGCCATTCGACCATAGCTAGGCAGCGGCGGCGTTTTTTATCGCCACATCTTCTTTTCCGAAGGCGCTCAGCACTTCGAGATAATCGGCAGCCGTCTTTTCTCGCGACAGGTTTTGCAGGATGTACTCGCGCCCGTTCCTTCCTAGTGCTTCTCTCAACGCGCGGTTCTGTTTCAACTGGAGGACCGCATCGCACAGTGCGTCTGAATTCCCCGGCTCAATGCTGATTCCAGCATGGGCGGATTCGAGTATCTGCTGGGCTTGCCCCTTTACCCCGAGAATTACAGGACGCGCGCAAGACATGAATTCCAGCATCTTGGTAGGAATGACAGTTTCGAAAACCTCGGAGTTGCGAAGCAGCACCAGGCACACGTCTGAGCCACAGATGTATGAAGGAATTGCTCCGCGCGGCTGCTGTGGGACGAAACACACATTGGCAAGGCACTTGTTTTGTGCCGAAGCCTGCACGCGCTCGCGATCAGCACCCTCACCGACCAGCATGAAGAGCACATCGGGAGCGTCGCGCTGTAAACGTTCAGCGGCAGAAATCAAGGTTTCGAGCCCGTGCGCCAGGCCGATGGTCCCGATGAACGATACGACAAATTTTCCATCGACTCCTAGTGCGGTGCGCAGCCCAGGATCAGCACGCGGAGGGCTAAACAGTGCAGTCTCCACTCCGTTCTGAACTACAGAAATTTTCACTTCGGGTACAAGCCAGTCATCTATCAGGCGCTCACGGAATGCCGGCGTCACGACAACGATGTGATCGGCTTGGCGATATAAAAATCCAGCCAGCTTTCCGATGGCGCGGTGAATGAGCGAATTTGCGTTCCCGACGCCGACTGCGGCCAGCGACTCCGGCCAAAGGTCACGAATTTCCAGGACAAAAGGAACACGCTGGAAACGGGCAATCCACCAGCCAGCAAGTCCTACGAGAAGCTGCGGCGAGGTGGCGATGATTACATCAGCACGTTGAAGAAAAGACCCCGTCAACGAAGCCGATGCGCAAAAAGAACTGTAGTTCAGAATCCGCTCATATGGTCTGCGATTCGGAAAGGGCAATAGCCAGGTACGCACTACGCTGACGCCGTCGACCTTGTCATGGGAAACGCCGCGGCGGAAACGCTTTCGATACTCGGGCCTGACCTTACCGTCAGGATGGTTGGGGAAGCCGGTAAGCACGGTCACTTCGTGACCGGCCTCCGCCCAATGACGTGACAGTTCGGAGACGCGCGCAGCCGGGGCGCCCATCTCCGGCGGAAAATATTGCGAGATGTAAAGAATCTTCAGTACGGCCTCAGTAATAGCAAAGTTTGAATGCCCCTTTGTAGCAGAGAGCGCGCGTGCGCTTCGAGCGGCTGTGGGCATAGGCATGCCAGCGATCGGCATAATCCCCAAAGATTGCTTCTCCGGTCAAGCGCTGCATGACTCGCAATTGCGTGATGTGAAGCCGGTGGTAAAACGGGCTGGCAATCATCGGCAACCGCGTTCCGGATTGTTCATAGAGCGACCAGAACCCCAGATCGTAGCGATCGAGATTAGAAACGAGAGTTTTTACCGCGCGGTCGAAGAGCGACTTGGCTTTGAGAGATCCGGTAAAGAGGAAGTAGTCATACACGCCCCAGGTCGCCCAAATGAAGCCGTTCAGAATGTGAGTCGGCGGTGAGACAAGATACTCTTCGAACCAGAGATCGCCGCCGGCATCAGTGAAGGTTACACCGCCCTGGTCTACGTCGGCGAGAAAACTTTGAAAGGCACGCTCGACAGAGTTTAGATATTTTTGATCATTCGTTTCAGCGTGGGCTCGCGCCAGCAGCGAGATGCCCTGGCCTTGCGCCAGCCCCGAATACCACGGAGCGCGCAGAGTACTGCGGTATTCCCAATCGAAATTATGGTTCCAGACGGCAATGCCATGAACGTTAGGCTCGAGATACTGACAGAGCCAGTCGCTCGCTTTCAGAAAATTATTGCGGGGAGCGGCGTCGCCGTTTCGACTAAACAGATTGAAATTGCCCAGCCCCCATTGCGCAATCGCGATTGGGTTATATTGCAAGCCGATAGCGCCGCGGTAATTCAGTTGCGGGACACCGTTTTCGTCGGTCAATGCATAACGCGCTTTTTCGCTGAAGTTCATGTAGTACTCGCCCAGTGCATGTGCCGTTGCACGTGGGTTGAGTTCGGTTGAATCGTGCCAGAAACTGAGCTGGCTGTGGCTCCGCAAAAGATATGCGCTGGCAATTCGTCGAAAATATTGCAGACGACCGAAACTTGACATGCGGTGATTGGCTGGCCCGACTATAGCATCCAAAACTGTGCGAAATGGGAATCGGAACCTGATGCATTAAGGGACGATTCCCGGTTTCGTTTGGGGCTCTAAGGTTTGGAGGTCCGCCAGATTGTAGTTACGAGATCGGCGCCCTTTACGGCAATCGTAGTTGCTGCGAGCAGGTCGGTGTTGTTAGTACCGTCCGGCAGGAACGCATTTCCGTACTGAAAGAGTTTCATGGGCCAACCGTCCTTGCGCCATTTCGCCACGTCGTTCCATTCGGCCCCTCGCGAACTTCCGAACAAATGAACTTCCCTGCTCGGATTGAAGTCGCTGGGCTCGATCATTGTGGAAAAGAACATTCCGGTTTTGTTCAGGCAGCCATAGATTGAGGAACTGGGTATCGCCAGGAGCCGCTTCATTCGTCCAGCTCGAGACAGGAAGTAAATGTAATTTTGTTCGAGCGGGGTATCGGTTGCGAAGAAAAGTCCAGATTCGTGAACCACCGCAGCCACCGCCCTCGCTTGCTGATTGCCAGCGACAGCTTCATTAATGGTGCGAAGATCCGCCGAAGCTCGCAGAATACGGCATTCCGAACCATAATCTCCGGTGAAAATCCATAAGCAATTTTCCCAGCGGTCATAAAGGATGTTGTGGATGTGGCGGATGGAGCGCTTGGGAAAAGTGCGAGCGATGTTCCACGTCATTCCGCCATCACTTGAGGCATAGATGTGAACTTCATCGCGCTGAGAATTATCGAAATATTCGCCCAACAGTACGGTGCCATCGAGCGTTGCGGTAATGTGCAACGGGCGGGTGCCACGGGTGATAAGGTGCGAGATTCTAAATTCGTCGTCGTCTCCATGCATTGTTACAATCGCGCCAGGAACAGCGGCAATCAAATTTCCCGATGAATGCACCGCGAGCGCATGAAAACCATCGCGGACCAGGCGATAGCTCAGCGAGTTCAGCGAAGTCAGGCGCCTCCACGGCGATGGATTAAATCGGCCAATAACGCGCCACCTGACTGTTTCCGCTTTCGGATGCGAGGCGAGCAGTGTGTAACCACACGAGGCGTAAAGCGTTTCATCATCCCAGGCCAGCACGCGCAGGTCTCGGAAAGAAGCGATCTTTTCAGCACCGATCTGCTGCAGAGCGGCATCAACGACAACTGGTTGGGTCGCCATTTTTAGTTCTCAGACTTCAAGGCAACGAACGGGCCGATCGCGATGGCGTCCATTTTTGTTCTCTGAAAACAACTGACAGCCTCTTCGGGAGCACAGACGATTGGTTCGTTCTCATTGAAACTGGTGTTGAGTATGACCGGAATACCGCTTTTGCGCTCAAAGGCGCGGATCAGATCGTAATACAGCGGGTTCTCGTCGCGCGCTACGCTTTGTAGCCGGCCGGTGTCATCCACATGATTAACCGCGCAGAGTTGCTCGCGCTTCTCTGCTCGAATCTTGTAAACGTGCAGCATGAACGGCGAAGGATGATCGTGTTCGAAATATTCGGCCTGGCGCTCCTCAAGAATTGAGGGCGCGAATGGACGAAACCATTCGCGGCGCTTGATGCGGGCGTTGAGCACATCCTTCATGTTCGGCAAGCCGGGATGGGCAACTATCGATCGGTTGCCCAGAGCGCGCGGCCCCCACTCCATTCTTCCTTGAAACCAGCCGACCACATCTCCTGCGGTAATTCGGTCCGCCACCGTATCAAGCAGCGGTCCGCGTTCAAGCTTGCGGTACTTCAAGCCTGCGCTCTTGAGCGATGCCTCGATCTCCGAATCCGTGAACTCCGGGCCGAGATATGAATTTTTCATCACACAACTGCGCGGACACCCGAGCACGGCATGGTAAGTATGCAGCGCAGCGCCAATCGCCAGGCCTTCGTCGCCGGCGGCGGGCTGGATCCAGGTTTTGCGAAAAGGTGTTCGCGAGAACAGCTTGCCGTTAGCTACGCTGTTGAGGGCGCAGCCGCCGGCCATCGCCAAATTCGGCAGCGGCACGCGGTTATGCAACTCATGTAACAGATGGAAAAAGACTTCCTCGAAACAGTGCTGCATGGCATACGCAAGGTCCATATCACGCTGAGTGATCTCGGATTCTGGATCGCGCGGCGGCCCGAACAATTCAGCCATCCTCCCTGAAAAATGCCGCGCCAACTCGACCGTTCCGTCTGGCTTAATCTGCATACCTTCGTTGCTGCCGAGCGGCTTGAAATATTCAAGATCGAGTTCAAATCCGGAAGCGCTGGTCATCAGCAGATCGCGCACCTGGCTGACATATGTGTCCTTGCCGTAAGGAGCGAGTCCCATAACTTTGCCTTCATCCCCATATTTGTTGTAGCCGATGAACTCGCAAATCATGGTGTAGAAGCTGCCGAGCGAATGGGGGAGGAACACGCGGTCGAGCACCTGAATATCGCCCTCCTGGCAGCGCGCCATCATCGTGGAGACAAAATCACCGGAGCCGTCGTAGCTGAATCCGGCCGCCTGCTCCCAGGGTGAGCAGTAGTAGGCGCTGGCAACGTGCGCGATGTGATGTTCGAGGTGGTGCACCCTGAAGCGCAGCGCTGCGGGGTCGCACTGAATATTGGTAGCAATCAGCTCGCGAACGTCGCGCATTTGCTGTTTGCGTTGCCGCAGCTTGACAAAGTTCAGCAGCTTCGCTGGGTTAGCAAAGGCGTAACGGATCTTCTCAGAGAGATTGGCATCGCTGTCCTGGCCGACGGCAATGTGATCGATGTCGCCGATCTTGGCCCCTGCAGCCTTAAGGCATGCCTGAATCGCGAGCGACGGAAAGCCGGCGTAGTGTTTAATGCGGTTGAGCCGCTCTTCCGCGATGGCGAACACAATTTTACCGTCCTGCACAATCGCCGCAGAGGCGTCGGCGTGAAACATGTTCAGACCCAGAATCAACATAACGCGCGTGTCCTTTTCATTGTCATGAGACGAGGGGCGCGGCAAGCGTCGGAGGAGCATCCAGCTGAACTCGCTCTTCCCGGCCAGAGCGGAGCGATTCAGAAATACGAATGGTAGCGAGAGTTGTGGCTGCAATATCGTCGAAGGGTATGGGCGAGGGTAAGCCATTGCGAATTGACTCAGCGAAGGCCTGCCATTCGGCGGCGTGTCCTTTATCCTGCGTCAGCCGCGGACGTAAGGTTTTCTTTTTTCCGTGACGCACCAGATCCAGTCGACGAAAATCTTCGATGACGGCGACACAGCCTCCGCCGAAAACCTCGACCCGCTCCTTCGAATACGCGCGGTCTCCGTTGCAGGCGTAATGAATCGTGCCCACAGAGCCGTCCCCGAACTCCAGAGAGATAACGGCATTCTGATCATCTGAGGACTCAAAACCGCTGGCGTGCAAACTGACCGGCGGGGCGCCGCACACGAAGGAAAGGAAATCTACGAAATGGCAGACCTCGCCGATAATTCTGCCGCCACCCTGCTCGGAATCATTGATCCAGTGATCTTTGGGCAGTAGTCCAGCGTTAACGCGGTAGTGCATCACGAGAGGCGAGTTCGCCTGGCGCAGAAACGTCTTCATCATCTGCGTCATGGATGCGAACCTTCGGTTGAAGCCGACCATCAATTGCAGGCCATCGGCCCGACTGTAAGCTTCGCGAACGGTTTCGAGTTCTTCTTCGCTGATGCAGAGCGGTTTTTCGCAAAAGACGTGCTTGCCGGATTCGAGTGCCCGCAAGATCTGCCGGGCGTGGAGGTTGTGGCGGGTCGCGATCACGATTGTGTTGATCGAGTGGTCAGAATAGATTTCGTCTTCGTGCGAAGTGCAGAATTTGAACTTGAATTTGTCAGCCACTGAACGCGCCCGTGCCCCACTGGAGGCGGAGATTCCGACCAGTTGCACGCGCGATAAGCGTTTGATCGCCGGGATCAGCACACCTTGCGCAAAGTTTCCGGCGCCAAGAATACCGATTTTCAGTTCTTCCGGTGAAGGCTGTTGATGGCTCCGGGTCACAAGTTCCAGGCGTTTATCGCCGTCGTGCGAATTGCGGTCCGGATAACGAATTAAGACTCCCAGGTAAGGCTCTGACTGTTTTCTGGTGATCAACTCGTAGGCAGCGATTGCGTTCTCTATATCGAATGAGTGTGTGATCAGCGATTGAAGATCGAGCTTGCGATCGGCCAGCAACTGTAGAAACGATTCCATGTTGCGAGTTTCCGTCCAGCGCACGTAGCCGATGGGGTAATCACGGCCTTTCTGCTCGTAAATTTCGTCGTAGCGACCGGGGCCGTATGAGCGTGAAACTCTGAAATCAATCTCTTTTTCGTAGTAAAGCTTCCGCTGAAGTTCCATTCCAACGGTGCCGACTGCGACAACTCTTCCGCGATCTCGAACTACTTGCGACGCGAGATTGACCGGCCCGCTGCTTGCGGTTTCCGCCGCAATCAAAACAGAATCGATTCCATTTCCGCCGGAGTGCAGCAGGCAGAGATCGCAGAACTCCGCTTCTGAGGTTGCAACCGCAAATGCGCCGTTTCTTCGTGCCAATTCGGCGCGACTCTGAACCAGATCCATTGCGATGACTCGGCATCCCGCCGCAGCCAGCACCTGAACCGTGATTTGTCCGAGCAGGCCAACGCCGATGACGCCAACGATCTCACCCAGTTTCGCGTCCGCGGTACGAACACCGTGAACGGCCACAGCTCCTAGAGTGGTAAATGCGGCACGGTCAAAATCGATATCCGCCGAAGGAATGCGCGCGACCAACAATCGCGGCACGCACGCGAGTTCGGCGTGAACGGCGAAGTTCGCCCCGGCGCAGGCTACGCGGTCTCCTGGTCTAAGGTCGCCAACTCCTTCGCCGGCTTCGATTACGGTGCCGGCGCTGCTGTAGCCGACGGACTGCGGTTGATCGAGGCGGCTGCGCACGGCTGAAACAGCCGATAGCACTCCGTCACGGCGCATTTTTGCAAACACGTCGCGCACGAGATCCGGGCGAGACTTCGCTTTTTGCAGAAGGCTCTTGGAGGCGAACTCGGATGAGGCGCGTTCTGTTCCCGCTGAAACCAGCGAAGCCGCCACTCGAACGAGAACGCAGCCGGGCATCACCCGAGGCGCAGGAACCTCGACAACTTCTATTTTGCCTGTGCGTGCGCTTTGTAAAACCTGCTTCATGCGATCGCCGCCTGCGCATTTTCGCATTCTCTCCAACGGGTCGAGCCATCGAGAAAGTTCTGCATCCACAACTCCAGCGTCAGGAACTGCCAGATTTGCATTGCCCAATCCTGGCGCCCGCTGCGATGTTCCGAAATCAGCTGCTGAATCTTCTCCGGGCGAAATAAACCGCGGTTGCGAATTCTTTCTGCTGAGAGGAGGTCGTCCGTCATCTCAAGCAGGTCGTTGGCCAACCAGTAGTCTGTGGGCGCAGCAAATCCCGCCTTGGGCTGGCTCAACACCTCTTCCGGAAGGATGCCGCGCATCGCCTTCCGCAAAATGTGTTTGGTTGTCGGGAAAAAACATCCTTTCAACTTCAAATGCGGCGGAACGTTCCAGGCGACGAATTCGGCGAGCTCGCGATTTAGAAACGGAACGCGCACCTCGACCGAGCAAGCCATACTCATCTTGTCGTTGTAGGTGAGGTTCAGGCTAGTCATAAAAATCTTGGTATCCAGATAGAGCATCTGGTTGAGGAAATCAGCGTGTTGAACGATGTCGAAATCTTTCTGATGACAGCCGTCGGATTCATACTCCCAGACCTGGCTACGCAAGGCATCGGTATAGACACCTGAACGCTGATCCGAATCCAGATAGGTGCAATTTGCGATAAATCTGCTGCGTGGATCCAAGGCTGAGCTGCGCAGCATCTTCTTCATCAGCCGCACTGGTCCTTTGAACCTTGAACCCCGCAAGTTCGGGATCCCACTAGAAACATTTCGCGCAAAATTGGTCAGCGCATGTGGCGCCATGGAGCACAAACGGGCCCAGGAATCCGCAGCGTACTTGCGATATCCGGCAAATATTTCGTCGCCGCCAACGCCCGAAAGCAGCACGGTCACATCCTTGGCCGCGTCTTTACACACCAGGTACGAAGTCAGGATCGCAGGATCGGCGGTGGGCTCGTCCATGTGCCAGCAGAGTTTGGGCAAGAGATCAGCAACATCCGGTTGGACTACAATTTGCCGGTTCTCACAACCCAGTTGTTTGGCTAGTCGGGCCGGGACTGCGGGATCATCGAGCGCGTTTTCGCCTTTGCGGTATTTTGCAGGGAATGTGATGGTGTAGGTGCGCAACGGACGCTTCGCCGTTTTCGCCATCATGGCGACGATGCTTGAAGAATCAAGGCCGGCGCTCAGAAAAGCGCCGAGAGGAACATCGCTGACCATCTGCTGTTCGACTGAATATCGAAAGCGCTCCCGGATTTCGTGCGCCAGATTCTCCTCAGACAAACCGAATTCATGATCTGCCGGCGGGAAACTCAGGTCCCAGTATTGGGAAATCTTGAGTTGGCCATCGCGAAACAATGCACTGTGCCCTGCTGGCAGCTTGAGGATGCCTTGGAATAGAGTCTTTGGATCAGGCACCCACAAGAACGTCAAATACTGGTCCAAAGCCTGCAAATCGATAGCAGCGTCAATTTCAGGAACTTCGAGCAAGGCCTTGGCTTCTGAAGCGAATGCAAGCCGGTTCCCGCGCAATGAATAATAAAACGGCTTGATTCCGAAGTGGTCGCGGGCCATGAATACGACTGGCTTAGGCGCGCGCAAATCACAGATCGCGAACGCGAACATTCCGTTCAGCCGGGTAACGCAATCGGGGCCTAATTCTTCGTAAAGATGGACAATGACTTCGGTATCAGTGTTAGAAGCGAAGCAATGTCCTTTGCCCTCCAACTCGCGGCGCAAGTCAGCGAAGTTGTAGATTTCGCCGTTGTACGTGATCCACAGGCTGCCGTTTTCGTTCGACATGGGCATGTGCCCGTAGGATGAGAGATCGAGAATCGAAAGCCGGCGGCTGCCTAGGCCGAAGTAAGAACCGTCAGGCGATCGATGGTCCCACAAGCCGCTGTCATCGGGGCCACGATGCGACTGCACCGCGGTCATGCGGGCCAGCGTCTCGCGATTTCCCAAATTGGCTAATCCGCTAATTCCACACATGGGTTTAGGAGCCGGCCGCCCGGTGTTCGTACATCTTTGCTTTGGTGTGAAACATCTGCACCGCCTGGAAGAGGCAGTAAATAAGGCCGGGCGTTCGGTCGAGAAATCCGAACCGAAAAAAATAGCGATAGCAGAACAAGGCCAGCGGCGATCCGGGAACCCGGAAAAAGGCTCTCTTAATCCAGCGCCGCCTCTGGGCCTGGTTGCCAAACAAGTTCGGCTTCAATTCTGTCGACGTTCCGCGCGTTTCTGTGAGAACCCTGGACTCCCAGTTGGAATACTGATCGTGTTTGCGAATGTAACGCGACAAAGACCCGACATTCCTGTGTACCAGAGGGTTGCGCAGTGAACCCGTGCGACCGGAGACGACCACGTGTTCGTGGACCTCCATGTCGCACATGGAACCGTCCTGGTCCTGCAGCCGGCACTCGAACCGTCCTTGTCCTCGGCGAAACAACGAGAGCTTATTGAAGTTTGCTCCGCAATGTCGCAACTGGCGTCCAAGAAAATGCATTTCGAGCGTCAGGTAATAGCCTTCGAAAGTTGAATCGTTAATCGCCTGCCGAATCTCATCTACGAGCGCGGGGGTGACGATCTCGTCGGCATCAAGCAGAAGTACCCAATTGAAGGCTAAAGGAAGATTGTCGAGCGCCCATTGACGTTTTTTGGGCCAGCCGCCGGAGTAATGGAACTGGACTAACTCGGCGCCGTGTGACTCCGCAATTTGTGCAGTAGTGTCGGTGCTCTGCGAATCTACGACGTAGATTTCCCCGGCGCCGCGGAGCGCGTCCAAACAGCGCGACAAATTTGCGGAATCATTTTTGACTGGAATGATTATGCTCAGCGGAAGCGTCACGGGTTCTGAGTCTCGATTCGCAGTCTGAAGTGACGCCACTCCACTGGGCAAAGGCGTACTTACGTCAAGAATCTCGGCCACATTTTGCATGAGAACGCTATCGCTGCCGCAATCTTACTTGAAGGTGTACAGCGGAAAACGTCCTGGGGAGTGCACAAGTTTGTTACTCAGCGAAGGTCAATTATCGGCAAAAACTTCGTTTCGCTCACACCAGCGCTGCAATACATGCAGCGACCACGGACGTGACCAGGAGGTGCGTCCGTGCTGGAAATCATTCCACACCTGCAAAGCAGCTTCCGGGCTGACTGCGCCTGACAGGGGCCCATCGGCGATGCGCGCTATGCTCCGCTCGATTTCAGCCCGCATCTGATTTCGCAGCCAGTGTTCGAACGGAAACGTGAATCCCTGTTTTTTACGATGGATGATCTGCTCGGGCAGTTCTGATCGTACAGCGCCGACTAACAGCGGCTTCGGAGTGGTTCGGCTCAGCTTTTGCCGACCGGGAATAGAGAAGAGCGTTTCGGCGAGACGATGGTCAATTAGCGGTACCCTGAGTTCAAGGCCATGAGCCATGCTCATGACATCAGCGTCACGCAAGAGAGTGTTGAGCATGTAGCAGCGCGACTCCAGATAAGAAACCCGATTGATGGGATCCATCTCAGCTGTTTCTGCGAGCGCTTGCCGCAAAGGCGATTGAGCATCATTCAACCCCCCGCCACGAATGAGTTGGCGCGATTGCGCGGGAGTGAAAAGCGCTCGCGATAGAAAATAAGGATGAATCAGATTTCCATTTTCCGCTGCCAACGCGTGTAACTTCCGCCGCGAGTCGGAGCTCGCCAACCCTCCGAACACCAGACCGGCAACGCCAGTTCGTCGCGGAACCCTGTTCCAGAAGCGCAGAAGCTGTTCCATGCGGGGAACGCTCCGAAAACTCCTGTACCCACAAAAGAGTTCGTCGCCCCCCAAGCCGGAAAGCACGACCTTTATGCCTGCCTTGCGAGCGGTCTTACAAATCAAGTACGTGTTGAGGCCATCGATCGTCGGCTGATCCATTGCATGGATCGCTTCATTCGACAACGCGAGGCCATCTTCGGCTGGGCAAAGAATTTCGCGATGATCGGTTTTGAACCGCTGCGCGATCAGTCGCGATGAATCAGCCTCGTTGTACTCCTGCTCGCGAAAGACGACCGAGAACGTGGTCGGGCGCTGAGCGCGGCTGAGAACCGCAGTTATTGCGCTCGAATCGATCCCTCCTGAAAGAAAAACTCCGACCGGAACGTCGCTTACGGTCTGCATGCGAACGCTCTGGCCAACAGCCCTGCTCACTTGATCCTGAATATCTTTTGTTCCGGGGCTCGCTATCGCGGGCACATTCCAATAACGTTTCGTTGAAAACCGTCCGCTCTGCCACACCAGACAATGCCCTGCTTCAAGCGCCAGAACACCTTCAATCGCGGTTTGCGGATCGTAAACAGATCCAAAACTGAGGAAGGTAGCCAGGCCGTTGCTGTTTAATTTCCTCTGAACCAGGCCCGTACCCAGGAGAGTTCGAATCTCGGATGCAAAAACGAAGTACCCATTCTGTTCACAATAGTAGAGCGGCTTAACGCCCATCTGATCGCGAGCGAGGAAAAGGCTTGAGCTTTTCGCGTCCCAGATTGCGAATGCGAAAATGCCTCGCAAATATTGCAGACAGTCCTCACCCCACAAGGCATAGGCGTTCAACAGAACCTCGGTGTCGCTTCTGCTGCGGAAGGTGAAGCCCTTCAATTCGAGTTCCGCGCGAATTTCGCGAAAGTTGTAGATTTCTCCGTTAAATACGATCCAGTTTCCGGTTTGCGGATGGTGCATGGGCTGATGGCCGAGTGGAGAAAGGTCAAGGATGGAGAGCCGCCGGTGGCCCAGGCCTATTTCGAGAGGCTCGGAGCCTTGCGGGCGCAAGACGACCGAACCAGAATCATCGGGTCCACGGTGGGCAAGCGAAGCGGTGGCACATCGCAAGACTTCAAGGTCGAGCGACGCGCTGCGCGAGATGATTCCAACGATACCGCACATGAACTGTGAGCCTTACTGTCAACATCTCAGATTTCAGGGCTTGCGGCGATAACCTTCTTTGCTCAGGCCGCACCAACAGCCCGCGATTCCGATTGCCGCGGCTTCAGTTCGGTGAGCATTTCCTGCGCGAGCGTCAGCAACTGTCTAACGTGGGATTCCCAACTATACGTCTGACAACGGTCGAGTCCACGGATGCTCAGGGCGCGGCGATCATCCGGAGCAGATGCAAGGCGAGACAACCGATCCGCAAGTGCATCGGGGGAGAAGGCAGGGAAAAATAACGCCGCGTCTCCGCAGATTTCACGGTGGACGGCCAGGTCCGAAGCGATGACAGGCAGACCGCACGCCATGGCTTCCACCAGCGGATGCGCGAAGGTCTCGGTGTAAGCGGCGGTCACGAACAAATCGCAGGATTTGTAAACATGATGCAGATGCTCGTAGGGTACCGGGCCAAGTTCCACCACCTGCTTTCGAATCCCAAGTTGGTCGATTAACCTGGCCGCAGAATGCGGATTATAAACGCCGGGCGTTTTGTCTTTTTGTAGTTCGCAGGTGAGGAATAACCGCACAGGGGGTGCCCCGGGCTGCTTGCCCGTGAGCGCGATCGCGCGCAGTACGGTCTCAAAGTTTCGATAGTAATTGTAGTGGCTTACTAACAGCACGCGAAGTGTTCCGCTGCGACACTGGAGTCTGCCGCTGATCTCTTCCAAGACGGGAACGCGACCGTCAAAAAAGGTTCGCCGATCAAAGCCATGATGCACGGCGAGAACCGGCTTGCCCGCCCATTTCTGCAGTTCACCGGCAAATGCTTTACTGGGGGCAACAGTCCGGTTGGCCCAATGGATCGATCTGCGGGCCAATATTGCCTTGAGGTTAGTGTCGAGCCACATGCGATACTCGCCGCGACGAATGAGATCGGCGGCAAAATCAGGGCTGGTGTAAAGCGAATTGCGACTCAGCAGTATCTGCGGGACCGGTGACCGGCGTAGAGCGAAATTACCGGCAGAAATCAGTAAGTCAGCGCCGCAGTTTCGAACAATTTTCGGAAGCTCCGTTTGCTCCAGCCAAAAACGCCGGCGTGAGCCGCCTTCAAAGGGTAGTCGAAGCAATTCAAGGTTCTGATGTAACTCACATCCGGCGTCGAATCCAGGGTTGACCGCAACCGTCGTACGCACGCTCTGCATTTTCGATAACTGAGGGAGAACGTTCCGCAGATACGTCAGGCCACCGCCCGCGCTGGCGCCCATTCCATTAAGAAAAATGTGCATCATTGACCCGAAGCCGCAGCTCCGGCGAATCGAGGAGGCATTGGAATAACGATGTCTGGTGCATAGACCACCGCGGGCTGTGGGAGAACGTCAACCATGATGAATGCAATGGCCCAGAAAAAGACGCAAAGGTAATAGCCCACGGCGAACATCCAGTCCTCGAACATGGCGTGAAACAGCCCGGCTGCGACGATCGCCGCCGCAGGCACCGCGGCTGAAAATGCATTCCCGGTGCGGCGAAGCCAGGTAAAAACCCGTGCAGCATCGACCGCCGTGAGCGCAACCAGGAAGTAAAAAGGAAGCATACCCAATAATCCCGTCCACTCTGCAATTGCAAGATAGCTATTCCCATGCTCGCGCTGGACCCACGAATCGGTGTGGTTTTCAGCATAGTGCATCCTGGTCAGGTCACCAGAAATCAGGCTGGTACCGAAGCCCGTCCCGAACCAGGGGTTTTGCTGAATCGAGTCCCAAGTCTGTTGCCATACGCTCTGCCTCGACCCAAAAATTCCTGCGGTTCTATGTCCTTTGTAAAGGAACGCGGACTGGATCGACGCCGAACTGCCGATGTCAGGCCCATGCACCGAGTGCGGCACAAAGGCGACAGCACAAGTGGCAAGCACCAGGCCCGCGGCCACGCTCTTGATCAGAAATCGGTAACGTTTTAAAGAAACACAAAGTAACAGAGAGGCAATGATCGATGCTCCTATACCCGCCCTGGCGAAGCTGCTCATCAACAGCAGAAATGCGACGGCGAGTTCTGACCCGAGACGTATACGCCTGCCGGTTGTCTCTGCGATCAATACTCCCCATAAGAGCATAGGCACGACAACAACTCCCATCACTGCCCCGAGCGAATTGGGATTGCCCAAGAACTCAGACCGTAAAGCTAGATAACAGACGGCAGTGATCCACAACAAGATTTCGCACCCCAGCAGCACCCGATGGAAGAAGCGTTCGGGCCGGAATGCGGGAACGGTCACGCGTGCCCCCGATGCCGCGTACAAAAACAGAAGCAGCAAACTGGCGGCTTTCAGGCGCGATTCCGCGGGGTATTGCGAGACAAATGCAGACGCTGCCGCTGACAGCACGCAGAAAAAAGCGAAGAGATGGAACGTCCCGAACCGGTAATTGCCATTTTTTAGATAGATAGGAAGTCCGGCGGCAGCGGCAATCCCGAGCACGACCCATCGGCCTTGCAGAAATACCCCTTGCGCCGGTAAATGAGCGCCCGCCATGAGAAATGTGGCGATGAGAACAGCAAAAAACACCCGCCTATATTTCAAGACCGCTGCCAACATCAACTCCGCCGCAATGAAAATTGCCAGGACGGAAGCATTCGCTAGGTAATCCGAATGCCCGAGGAGGAAAAACAAGAGGATGACCACGGCTAGAGCGAGAATCAGAAGAGTGTTTCTGGCGTTCTCAGTCATGAGACTCCATGGCGTGCGCAGCTCTGACCATTCCCGAGGCCCAGGCGTCCGGAGAATATTCAAGAATCATGGTTTCACTCTCCGCCGACATGCCCTCCCGTAGGGCTGGATCACAAGCGATCTCGATCATGGCTTGGGAAAGCTGAGAATCGCTACCAGGATCCACGACACGGCCATTGCTCTGTACCAATTCGGCGGCACATCCCGCGACGTTGGTGCAGATCACGGGAAGGCCACACGCCATGGCCTCGTTCACAACCAGACCCCAGGTGTCGGTATACGTCGGAAAAACCAGGCACTCCGCCAGGCCGTAATAGAGCGCCAAATCGTTGCGGTCAACGAATCCAGCAAAATGGACCATTCCGGGATAAACGTCTCGGGCCAGAAGCTCGAGTTCCGCGCGCAGGGGACCGTCCCCCGCAAACACAAGTCCGATCTGCTCGCGCAAGTTCGCCGGTAACTGGCGATAGGCGGCCAGAAGATCCAACACTCCTTTTTCGCGCACCAGCCTGCCGACAAACAAAAAATATCTAGCAGGCAAGGCCATCTGAGTACGCGCCCGTGCAGCCTCGGCACGCGATTTTCGTCCTATTTCTGAAAATAAATCGATGTCCACTGCATTACGAGCGATAAAGATGCTTTCGGCGGGCACACCCATCTGTTCGAGATAATCAAGCGCGGACTTTCCTGGAACCACGAACGCGTCACACCTGCCAAAGAAGATTTTCTTTAAGGATTCCACCAGCATTCGTTGGCCGCGTTGGTCGCGGGCGGTACTTTCAGACCAAAGCAGAAATTGCACACCGTTACGATTAGCCCAATGCATGGCCTGCCAGGACGCGAGATAGTTATAGCCGCCGCAGACAATGACATCTGGCCCTGCATTCCGGAGTGCTGTAACAACATTGTGATTGAGCAGAAGATTGTATTTTCCGATTCGTTTTCTCCACGAAGGCAGCACCTCATAGGAGAACTTGATTTCGTCCTCGTACACCCGCCACTGGCGCATGGAGGCATCAGTTCTCGAGAGAAATATGACATGCAGGTGAATACCATCCTGCCGGGCCAATGCGTTGAACACAGGGATACGGTATGGCGCAATTATTTCTGTAATGATGACAACGCGGCGGCTCATCGAGCGCACTCCCGGTAGAGTTGCGCCAGTCGCTGCGCTTGATGCTGCAAGGTGTAGCCTTGCAGGACGGTGTCGCGGGCCGCACGTCCGATGCGGCAACCGAAATCTTCGTTCAGCAAAATAACCCGGAGGGATTCAGCCAACTCCGCCTGATTACCGGGCGAAATCAGCAAGCCGTTCCTCCCATGTTCAATAATCTCGTCGATTCCCTGCCCACGGCAACCGATCGCGGGTTTACCCGATGACATGGCTTCCAGATACACGCATCCCAACCCTTCATAACTGCTGGGCAACGCGAACACGGCGCATCGCTCCATTGCCCGTGCGACACCTGCCCTGCTTTGGTGGCCCAGGAAACTGACCCGCCCCGCTATATCCAGAGCTTTTGCCAACGTGATAAGCCGCTCGCGCTCGCAACCATCGCCGATAATTTCGAGACGAGCATTGGGAATTGATGCGCTCACATCGGCGAATGCGCGCAATAACAATGCGTGCCCCTTGATTGGGATCAGATTGCCGACGCTGAGTACCGTGAAGGAATCCGGCATCGCTGGTGCCGGCGAAAAGTCGATCGGGTCAACTCCGTTGTAGATGACGACGGCATTCGCCGCTAACTCAGCAGGCAGTTGTTGCTTCACCCGTTCGCTGATGCAAATGACCGCAGCGGCACGGCGATATACTTCCGCCGATTTCTCATAACACCAATTAGCCCATGCCCTGCCCACTTGCCGGGTAGAGAAGGCGTCGAGCCCATGAACAGAAACGACGAAGGGGATCCTCAACTCCCAGCTGAAGGCTGCTGCGGCTTGCCCGCACGGCAGTGCGGCATGAGCGTGGATCAGATCAAAGGGATTCTGCCTGTGTAGTCCGCGAACGGTTTTGCGTATTCCCGCCGCTAGAAAATTTCCCGCCGTAGCCAGGCCAAGGTTGCCGGGTAAGGAAAAATAGTTTCTCCATTGAGATGAAACGGCCGATTCCGCCACATGGAGGCCTCGGCGATAGAAGGGCTGGACTGCCATCACCTCATTAGCAATCCCCAGTTGTACGGTGCATGCCAACGGTTCGGCGACAAAACAGCCTTGCGCGGCATCCTGTGTGGAGGGATAAAAAGGCGTGAGCGTAAGGACCCGCAATGCACGGGTGGAGTTGCTGATCCGCGTTTCGCTCCCGAGACTTGGCGTTTGAACAGTGTTCATGACGCCTGCCTCGATAAACCGGCAGAGCCGATTTCGACGAACGTTTGCTCCCACTTCCTTGTGATGAGGTCCCAATCAAACTTTAGGCTGTGATTGCGACCAGCCTGGCCGAGCGTGCGTCTCAAGTCCTCGCTCGTGATCAGCGCTTCCAATCGGCTGAACATTTCATCGTCAGAAGCCGCTTGATAGCCCGTAACTCCATGCAAGACGGTTTCCGGCGCATACGAATTTCTGACGATCACAGGAAGTCCGCAAGCCGCAGCCTCAAGAATTACCTTGGGCGAGCCTTCCCATCCAGACGGAAAAAGAAAAATGTCGGCGCGCCGATACGTACTTCTCAACGCTGATGCATGAAGCGGACCCAGGAAATTTACGTTTCCGAGATTTTCGCGGGCGACGCGCGACGCAAGTTCCGCGGCCATCAGTCCGTCTCCGGCGATCTGGAACTCAGCTTGCGGAAATCTGGCCGCAGCAGCAAGCAAGAACTGGGGCTGCTTAAACGGGCGCAGTGAGCCCACAAACAATACCCGCACCCGGCTGTTGGAGGGCCGATGCCAGTGTGGAGAAAAGAACTGGGTATCCACTCCCGTCGGAATCACTTCGCTCCGAAGTCCATATTCGCATTGCAGACTGCTTTGGACGCGCTTCGAGTTGCTGTACAAATAGTCGCACCGCAAAACGGTTTGTTCCCAGAGCTGGACGCTCTGCGGAGTAATCGTAGGCTCGTTGCGCAGGTCCGATTGCGACTCGATGGTTCCAATCGTGATACGGCGATCACGCAACTTCTTGCGCACACTCTGATACCAGCGACTGGCGGGCGAGGCCTTCATGTAGAAAAGGATCGAGTGCCCACCCCGTACGAATTCAGAAAGTATTTTGACCGTTTGCCTGCGCTGCGGAAGCTGGATCAACCGCGTGTTCGGTCGATTGACAATTCGGGAGTCGGGTTCGCCAAGTGCGAACATGGTGACGTGAAAATGATCGGGATCGAGCCGCGCCACAATTTCGCGGCCGTTGCCCATTTGTGCATTAAGCAGACCGGCGTCCGCGAAACTGTCCACGAGAATGCGTATCGGCTTCATCGCAGAGTCACCGCAATGCCGGAGCCAAAGCCATCGGAACTAGTTAGCGATGTTCGCAGCTGAATGCGCCCATTCTAGTCGAAGGTCGTGCAGTTGCATCGCCTGACGCCTGTCGAAATCCCGTGCCTTATGTGATTCCGCCACGTGTTTGCGAGCGCAGTCCAGCAATTGGCGTCGAATTTGATTGCAAGCGGCTAGCGGCAAGGGTGATTTCTCGATCGAATCTGATTCCAGATCAAAAAGCTGATCATTTCTCGACGAAAAATCAACGACGAGTTTGTAACTACCCTTTCTGACGGCGAGAATCCTGGGCCCAAGACGCTTGTCCCGATGAAACGGATTGCTGCATCCATACACGCATTCTGTAATCACAGGCCGAGCTAGAGGCTGATTTTTTCGCACGGCGCTCCAGCAACTGCGACCGCGGAAATCCGCCGGAGCCGGGAGATCGAGCATGTCGAGCAACGTCGGGGCAAGATCAATAAGACCAAAAGGCGAACTGACAGACCTTGAGGTCTGCTCTGGATGGCGAATCAGCAACGGAACATGCAGCAACTCTTCCGTCAGATTGACGGGGGCGTGAAAGCGGCCGTCGTGCTCGAGAAATCCCTCGCCGTGGTCCGCGGTCACGGCTAGCGCACACCTGCTCCAAAGGTTCATCTCCACCAGGGCTTCCGTCAGACGCCTAATCTGCTGGTCGGCCCAGCGGATGCCTGCGTCGTAAAGTTCGATGATCTGAGCACGCTTTTTCGCCAGGCGAGCGGCGCTGAGATCGTTTCGATTCCAATAAGCGTTCAGGTAACGGGCTTCGGAAGGAGAGGGCGTTGCACTCCCCATAAGCTCGAGCGCTTCCCGCTTTGGAAAATACGGCGCGTGCGGATCCATGAGGTGCAGCCAGAGAAAGAAAGGGCGTCCCGAATTTTCTTTCACCCACGTCATGGCGTGGTCAACAATCACGTTGGCAGCAGGAAATCTGCGCAGTACATCCAGCGAGATCGGACGATCAACCGCGTTCTGGCAGTACTGAAAATAGAGTTCGTCGTATGCTGCGCCGAAACCGGGCATAGCATGACATGCTCGTGACAGAACCTGGTTCGCGCGATTTCGCAGACCGCCGCCCGGCGGCGTTGCCCCGGCCGGGAATTCAGTCGAGTTCAGAAAATCGCAAAACGTGTCAAATCCGCGTTCGAAGCCGAAGCGGCCAGAGATATATGGGTTTCCAGCGGAAAACCCGGCGGTGGCGAATCCCGACTCCTGCAGCACAGAGGCGATGGTGTTCTCATCGGGTGCTATGCCGATCAAATCGCGCCCAAACGCCAATGCGTACCTGGACGCGAGGATCGCGGGCACAGAATAGTAGGTCGGCGCCCCTGCGACTATCGCATTACGGAACACAACGCTCTCGGCCGCGAGGCAATCTAAAAACGGCGTCGTGGGACGACCATATCCCATAAAGCCTACGTGATCGGCACGGAGGCAGTCGACGGTGATCAAGATTAGTGAGCGTGGGGCTGGCACTAAAAAACCTCCCGGTGTGCCGATTGCGAAGTTGATTCACACTGGTTGATCGTGATCTTTACTGTGCCGGCGTTGCACTGAAAGCCTCCGTCAGTCACGATCCGGTAGAGGTCTTCGTCATTTATGTAGAGCAATTCCGGATACTTGGCCTCCAGGGCAGTTAATAACTGATCCAGCGCAGCGACAGAAGCTGAGCGGAAGTCCTTCAACGTCGAATGGAAGTTAATGGAATGCATGGAGATGATTATGGGTAGTCCGCGCGATACGCAGGCTGCCGCAATTTCCAGGTACTTCTCAATATCGAGTTCGCGATGGCAGGGCTCAAAATCGATCGCGCGGTACAGATGCAAAAGCCCGAATTCATCGAAATGGGGCCGCCGCAAGCCGCTCCCGCTCCCATTTTGCACAACGCGAATTCCATTTTCAGACCAGGCACGATGAGTGTCGCGGTTGGATCGAAAACCAGGAGCACAAGCGGATATTGGCATGGTCCCGAACAGGTCCGAGAAGTACCGGCAATTCTGTTTGACCAAATCGCGTTGCTGCTCAATCGTCAGGAAGCCTCCTCGTGGCTTCTCCGGATTGAGATATTCGTAACCCACCCACGGCATGCGCCAATAAATATAGGGGGTGTCGGCATGCCACAATAGTTTGAGCAGGCGTGCGCGCTCTCCATCTTCGGAGAGCGCATTTTCGATTGCAACTGGATTGCAATGGGTAATACCATGCGGAGCCGGAAAAAAGACGCCCTTCTCAATGCCATCGCGATAAGCTTCCTGCAAGCCTGGCCGCGACCACTTCCCTGGCAGGCCTTTTGCCAGCGGCAAAAGCCTGACCTGCGCGAAATTTTCGCGGCCCATTCTGGCGAAATCGAGGTTCGCCGTGCAGGCGTTCATCACCAGACAGGCAGGACGTCCGGTCGAATCACGATGCCGGGCAAGAATGGACGCGACAGCGTTTACGTCATCCGCTGTCTCCAACGTGTAAAGATCGTATGGGCGCTCGCCAAGGCGCAAACCCTTCGCGCGAAGGTAGTCGTATCCCTCGCGGTCACGGACACCGACGCGACCCCAGTCATCGCTCTGCAGAATTACCAGGGGGCACGAAAACGCGAAGCCCTCCGGCTGTCTGCGTGGAGCTAATAGTCTTCGCAATGAGCTCAGCAAATCTGGCCTTCTAGGAATGCTTTACCTTCTATTTCGGATGCGCTCGTGATCACTTTATCGCCCTGACGCTGTAATTCACGGTAAAGGAACCATCCCTGCACCCGAATATCGTTTCGGCCAGAGCCGCCAACAGATTGATGACCGGAAAAAGCGAATAGCTCAGCGCAAAGCGGACCGCATTGTAGCGCGCCGAAAAATGGCACATGACCGCCAGCGTCCTGAGAAACCCTGCAGCGCTGCCGCATTCGGGCAGCACCTCTACTTCAGAGAATTGGCTGAAAAGTTGCCGCAGAGCCACGGGAAAAAACCGCCAACGATCTTGTTCCGAATCCCGCGGAAAAATGCTGGGAGCACTCAAGAACAAGCTGCCCCCCGGGCGCAGGACACGATGGATCTCTGTTGCCAGCGCCGCTGGATCGGTTACATACTCGATCATCTGCGTGCAGATCACCACATCGAGCGAGTCGGCGGCGAACGGCAGGCGCTCAGCGTTGCCGAGAACATTCACCAGGGCAGTTTGCCGAACATCAATGGACCAGTAGGTGTTCTTAAACGGAATTAACTCGCGATATGGCTGGATGCGGCCGCCGATATCCAGCACCTTTGCATCCTGTAATCGCAACGCATGGAACCACCGTCGGAAGATTCGCCCCCGATTTCTAAGTATCAGCCAATTGGGATTTGATATCCCCGGATAGAGCCGCTCGCGGCCGGCACGCACCAAGTCGTGGATACTCTCCGTCGGGAGGAGGTCCGCGCAGATCTCAGATGTAGCCAAGCCCTTTTAGCCTTTCCTCGATGATCTTTTGCTCGCCGAGGTCCATAGTAGTTGCATCATCCCGCAGCAGTTCGGTCATGACCGCGAGCAGAAAGTCATCAACACTTTGATAACGGTGCCGGAATTTTTGCTCCGCTCTGAGACAGAGTTCCTCCGGTAACGAAATGGTGCGCAGGGTACTCATGAAATGCCCGCTTCGTTCTGGCGGAAATTGAATCCGATCTTGTCCCACGCGGCTTGCGCCAGCCGGCGGTCGTCGCCGTTTAAACCGAAACTCACAAAGGCGCCGAGAAACACAACGTAAGCGCAAAACAATGCCACCGTGGCGGTCAGAAGAGCGGAGTGCGACTGCAAGGAGAAGCGCAATAACATCACAACCAATCCTGAGAAAATTCCGGGCAGCAATAGTTTCAAGTATGACGAATCGTAGGGGAACAGGTTCAATCGCTGATACACAGCGCGAAGTGACCATAAGTTAGTTACGGCGACGGCCACGGCTGCAGCACAGGCGGCGCCACGAATTCCAAATCTCGGGACCATCAGGACGCTCAACGTGATCATGAGCGCTGCATTGACCGCCTGAATTCTCACCATTTGATTTTGATTACCGGACATCAATAGCAGGTATCCAACCGAACCCACCGCGCAATTGACCAACTGCCCGATGGTTCCAATGATCAGCACGGATGCGCCGGCTTCGAAGGCGCGGCCAAAAATTCCCATCAGAGGTCTGGCTAGAATCATGATTGTCAGCGCCAATGGAATGGTGAGCGCCAGGATCCATTTGGTAAGCGTGGTGTAGAGCCGCTGCAGCATCGAGTGATTTCCGGTAGCGTGCATCTCGGCAATGCCAGGCGAGAATATCTGATTCACGGACTGCAAAGCGACGGGCACGAATCCCACGAGCGCCATTGCGACAGCATAAATGCCAACCTGAGTTGCGCTCAGGTAATAACCGAGCACGATTTTGTCAGCCTGGCTCAGCACGAACTCAACGCCGGCGATGACAAAAGCAGCGGCGGAAAATGCCGCTACTTCCTTTTCGATCCGAGCGGAAGAGCCGGAGCGGCGCGCCTCAAGTGGAGTCATCTTGAAAACGTAGATCGCAAGCAGCGTCAGAACGACGAAGGCGCTGATAACTTGTGCGGTCAGATATCCCGTCAATCCGAGCCCCAGAGTGATGAAACCAACGGCAAAAAGCATGTTGGCCGGAGTTCCTATGAAATGCGTAATCAGTGTCCTGCGTGATACGTCCTGATACCCAGCCATGACCTGGCCGAGAAAATTGTTCATTACTCCGAACAACATGATTATCGCGAACGGCCAGAAATATACCGCCAGTGCCGGAGCATGATAGAAGTGCACAGCAATCCACGGGCCCGCGACGACGAGCACCGCTCCGAGCAATAAATTTCCTGCAGCCAGCAAGCCAAGGCTGCCGCGCAGAAAGGACCCCAGGCGCGCGTACTCACGCCTGCCGCAATATCCCGCAACAAAGCGTGCCGCAGCTGCGGGCAGTCCAAATGCATTGAACAGCGAAAGCAGTCCAACGATGCTCATGCCTAGCGCATACAATCCCAGCGCCTCGGCGCCAAGAGTGCGGGCAAGATAGATGCGGAAGAAATATCCGGCGCCGGTGGTGAGAATAGTTCCCGCAAAATATACTCCCGATTGCCGGGAGATGCTGCCCATGCGGCTCCGGAATTCGGCTTCGCGAGCGAGTACCGGCCCGGGGACTGCCGTCGCGGCGGAAGAAGGCGAGACATTGGTTGCAGCACTCATGCTGAATTGATGGAAATGAAAGTTACTTTTCGAGAATAGTTCAGGTTTCCAAGAGGATGCTATGCCGAGATGGGTTCACTTCTTGCACAGGCAGCGATCTTCAGCGAAGCGTTTAGGCGCTCATCAGAGCGGCGCGCGACCGCATTCCGGACAAAATTGTCCGCAGAGTTTCTGGTTCTACCGTTTCTTGACCGCTGCTGGGAAGTCGTTGTGCCTCTTTGAACAACTTCGGAATGCGGGCAAGATCTTTCGGCGACTCAAGCAGACAACCGACTCCGAATCGTGCAAACTGTTGCGCATATCCGCCGACAGAATCGGCTAGCCAGCCGCACAAGAAAATCGGAATGCCACGCCGACTGCAATCAATCGCCACTGTGGATTGCACCGTCAGAGCGCAGGACACGGGTGTCCAGAATTCTTTGCAGATGGGTCCGGTGACGATGGCAATTTCACGGGCCTCCTTCTTGGGAAGAAGCCGTCTCAGTATTCGTTTTTGTCCCTTGAGGCTTTCGAAAGGATGCAATTTGAAAACCAATTGGAGGCCACACTCTCGCGCCAGGGAAAGCAGTCGCGGCAAGAGATCGCGATAAACCTCTTCCATTCTCCATCCAGTAGTGTGATAGGGCTCGGTGAAAAATACGAGCCAGTTTTGGTTCGTCTTTTCCTCATTCTTCAGCGGCTGTGACGCGACCGAGACTGGAGCGCCGATCACGATCCGCTCTGGCGCAACCTGGCATCCACGCACCAGATAGTCTCTTTCCATCTCACCTTTCGCCAGATATAAGTCCGCGTGCTGGTTCTTAATCGCCATCCGGCTATCCAGTGCCCCATGATGACACGCCACCGTTGACAGGCCCCGGCCCTTGGCGAGGATCAGCGGAATTCTGCTGTAAGGATTGGAATCGTCGGCGGAAAGGCAGGCGAAAAAGGGGTGCGACTCGTAGAGCAAAAGCCATGCATTGCGAACCGCGATTCCCCACCGCAATAGAGTTCTTGCATTCGCCAAGACTCCAGAAATTTTTGCAGCAGCCAGCTCTCTGGATGACTCGCTCAGCTTTGGTTCCAGGCGGTTCCAGCGATCCGCCAGCGATTTCATTTCCCCTTGCCTCACACCGGAAAAATAGCCATCGAGCGATTCCATTTCTACGTTTGCCGGAAGAGACTCCAGCCGGCCGCTATTTCTGGCGGTCACAAGCAGGAAATTGAGATCTGGAACTGCCGCAGCATAAGCGACCGCGGTGCGAGAAACATTCACGTATGCCGAAGGCAGCAAGACCAAGGGTCCCCGATATCGTTGTTTGCGCCGGGCAAATCGTCGTCGAATATTGTGCTCAGGGTCGAATTTGTCCTGCAAAACCTGCGTGAACTGACGGCGATCAAGTTGCTGAAAAACGTTGAGGTAATGTTTTGTCCGGTCAGACAGACTTCGTCCGGTCTGAAGTTCCACGAGCGAGCCGCCGAGTAAATGTTGCAGCGCTGTGCTTACAAAATGTGGCCGGGTTGAGTAGATCTCAGCCGGACGACCCAATATCTCGGCTAGACGATCGGCCAATATTATTTGCTGAAGCGCGGGCACGGCAGATTGCGCAAGCACGTCCCACCAGTCAATGCCGAATTCGTCGACGACTTCTCCCATACCGAATTGAAGAAGCTTCCGGGTTTGGTGCAGGTCATCAACGCCCCTACTCAGGTCATGAATACTCATCACCCGGCAGCCTGCGGCCCGGCCCCACACTTCGTACGTAGACGCAGGCGCACGTCCGAGATCAGCTACAAGGTCCCATTTGTAGCGCGCGAGGAAGCGCGAAGGATCGTCTGCCGGGTGGAGGAGGAGAATTTTCTGTGCGCCGGCAGCCGTCATTTTTCGACCAGGTCCCAGGTTAGAGGCGTCCCTCTCTCGATGTCATGGGCAGCGTGTTTTCCGACGACCTCGTGTAGATGACGAGTATGCAGGCCGTGCGCTGGACGTATGGACCTGACGTTTTGCTCGTTGAACGACTCCCCGCGTTTCAAATCCTGCACAACGAAGAGAGACCGCCGAAATACTCTGCTGTTGATCTCGTGAGCATCAGGGCCAAATTTGACCTGTCCCATCGCCCGTTCGGCGATGCGCACCGCGTCAACCATGGCCTTGAATTCGTGTGGCTCCAACGAAAACGCGCTGTCCGGTCCAGGATCTGAGCGCGAAATTGTTAAGTGCTTTTCGATAATGCAGGCGCCCAGGGCCACCGCGGCTACCGGCGCGGCAATCCCCATGGTGTGGTCCGACAGACCGACAGGAGCGTTGTATCTGCGCATTAGTTCGGGAATCGTTCGCAGGTTCATACCATCCGGCGACGCCGGATACGCACTGGTGCATTTCAGCAGAGCAATGTCGGTTGCGCCAGCGTCGCGCGCCGCCCGCACGGCTTCATCGATTTCCTCGATCTCGGCCATTCCAGTGGACATGATGAGAGGCTTGCGGGTGCTCGCCATTTTTTGAATCAGAGGAATGTCCACGAGCTCGAAAGATGCCACCTTGTATGCCGGAACATTCATACCTTCAAGAAACTCGACAGCGCTGGCGTCGAATGGCGAAGAGAAAAGATCCATGCCCAATTCGTTCGCAACCTGCTTGAGTTTGGGTTGCCAATCCCAGGGCGTGTAAGCCTCGCCGTAAAGCTCGTACAAATTGCGTCCATCCCAAAGCGTTCCGCCGCCGATGCGGAATTCCTGGCGGTCGCTGCGCATGGTGATGGTGTCAGGAGTGTAAGTCTGCAACTTGACCGCGTCAGCGCCCGCCGCTTTGGCCGCCTGAACGATTTTGACCGCCTGATTGAAATCCTGATTGTGGTTGGCTGATAGCTCGGCGATGATGTAGGTGGGGGCGCCGGGGCCGATGGAACGTTCACCTATCAGCACGGAACCACCTCTCGGTCGTGTTCGCGGTACTCAGAACCAGACTTCTGCTGACGCTCGCGGAGATAGTGAAGGGCATCGCACCCTCGCACGCGCGAGCTTCCAAGAAGAATGAATCCCGCATTCGCAAATGATCTCGAAGACGGAAGATTCGTCGGCTTGATGAATGCGTGCACCCGCTCTGCCGAAGTAGTGTTGAAAATTGTTTCGAGCGAGCGATCAAGCAGGGCTGAGGCTAGGCCGTGACCCCGGTAGCCCGGCGCGATGGTAATGCTGATCTCTGCGTCTGCGCGGCCATTTGCATCGGTTCGGACCACAGCTACCGGACCAGTTGCATCTTCGAATATCAGGAGAAGACAAGATGGGTCGCTGATCTTCTGTGCGAACCATTCCTCATGCTCATGCCAGGAGATGGGACCCGGAGAAAAAGAAGCCTGCCGAACCAACGGATCATTGGCCCACTGCCAGAGCAGGCGTGAGTCTCCGAAACTGGCACGGCGGAGAGTGAATTCTTCGATCTGCATTGCGGCAATCAGTCTCTCGGCACCGTGTCCGTCGATCAGTTTCTGGCCACCAGACGACATCTGCTTCCTCCGTTCCATGGAGGAGAGCAGGGGCTCCAGCTTCGCTGCAATGTTCCCGGAATTGGCCTCCGCAAGCGGAATGCGAAGGCAGATTCCCCGCGCGTTCAGTTCCTGGGCAATGGGCCGCTGGTTCTCAGCCACTTCGATGATGATCGCTGGCAGACCCATCATGCACATTTCCCAGCAAGTCGAACCAGCGGAGGAGATTGCCACGTCTGCCCATGCCATCAATTCCGCCATGTTTAGCGGATCAGTTTCAATCTGTATCCGGTGTCGCGCATTGCGGGCTAGCTCATTCAGTTCCTGAATATGCGGATTGTTGCTGCCGACCACCACAATTGCTTCGATTCCCTCGGCGTGAATCGAATTGAGCGTCTGGATCGCGCGTAGCGTCAGGTTTTGCGGGTCACTTCCGCCCATAGTTATGAGTATTTTTTTCGCTGTCGGGGGAGTCTCGCGTTTCCAGTTTCGCCACCGCTTGAACTCGCGGCGCAAGACGGCGTAGCGACTGCCCAGCAAGAGTTTGGAACCAAGCGCCGTGTTGGCATAAAGATTCTCAGAGGCACCCGCGTTCTGATCGAGGACTATATCGGCCACATGAGTGCCGATGCATGCGTAATCATCGACGGCGAGAACTCGATGGCCAGCATTCTTGAGCACGCGCTGGTAGTCGACGCCGAATTGATAACCGTCCACCACGATCCAGCGAGCGT
>DATJHT010000076.1:0-14590 GCA_035493765.1 Terriglobales bacterium | reverse complement strand
CATGCGTCGTTGCTCCCGAGATATCGCGGGGCGGCGCCGATCCAGTGGGCCATCGCAAACGGCGAATCCGTCACCGGCGTGACCACGATGAGAATCGACGAAGGCCTCGATACCGGCGACATTCTGCTTCAGCAGGAGTTGGGGATTGCGGATGACGACACAGCCGAAACTTTGTTTCCGAAGCTGGCGGAAATTGGCGCCGAGTTGATGATCGGAACCTTGCGCGGGATTGCTGCCGGCACGATCAAGTCTCGCTCTCAGGACAACGCCGCGGCAACCTTGGCGCCAATCCTGACGAAAGAAGAGGGCCGGATCGATTTCAGCCGCAGCGCGCAAGAGGTTTATAATCGTTTTCGCGGCTTCCAGCCCTGGCCGGGGGCGTTTACTACTTTTCGTGGCAAAGGATTGAACGTTACGCGCATGAAGCCCGCTTCGGAGCTAGTTCCGCTGGGGACGTTACTCGTCAGAGGCAACCGACTTTTGGCAGGTTGCGGGAACGACAGCGCGGTCGAACTGCTGGAATTGCAGCCTGAGGGGAAACGACCTATGCCAGCAAGCGATTTCATTCACGGATACAGACCTCGGCCTGGAGAATCTCTCGATAGTTAAAGCTCCTCCCTGCTCAACAAGCCTCAGTTTCCCTAGACTGCCACTAATATTGCGGTTAGACTTTGCGTGCTTTGAAAACATTCGCCATCCCGATATCCGCGCTTAGGAAATATTCCAGCTGGATAAGTTCTTCTTTACAATCTGGTGAGTGAAGACTTCTCCTGCGCGCACGGCAGCATTTGAAATCCTGATGCGAGTCGAAACAACCGATGCCTACGCGTCGGAATTGCTGAACTCTTCCCGGTTTTCCAGGCTTTCGACTGCCGATCACGGCCTTGTCACCGAACTGGTCATGGGAGTCCTGCGCTGGTGCAGCGTTCTGGACAATGCTTTTGCCAAGCACATCAATAAGCCGCTAACCAAGCTCGACCCAGAGGTGCTGGTCGCTTTGCGCCTGGGCAGTTACCAGCTCTCCTTTCTCGACCGCATTCCGCGGCACGCCGCCATCAATGAAAGCGTCGAACTCGTAAAGCGTTCGGGCAAGACGTCGGCTGCAGGAATGGTGAATGCAGTTTTGCGAAAGTTGATGAAACTACACTTTCGCCCTCCGGCTGAAGTTGCGCATCCTGAATGGATGGTGAAACGGTGGTCTGACAACTTTAGCGCCGCCGCCGCACAGAAGATTTGCGAATACGATCAGCATCCGCCCCAGCCGGCATTTCATACTGATGATCCAGCTTTAGTTACCGAACTTGCGGAAGACGCAATTGAACTCGAACCCGGAAAATTGCTCAAGAGCTCCTTCGTGCTTCGCTCCGGCGACCTGCCGCGCACCGCTGCCTTTCGTGACCATCGCCTCGGGGTTCAAGATGAGGCTTCTCAGCTGGTCGCGATACTAGTAGGGACTGGAACGACAATTCTGGATTGTTGCGCCGCCCCCGGCGGTAAAACGCGAATTCTCGCGGAGCAGAATCCGAAGACAAATATCGTCGCCATAGAACTTCATCCGCGCCGGGCGGCCCTGCTGAAGAAGCTTGTTTCTGAATCCAACGTGCAGGTCCTCTCCGCCGACGTACGCGCCATGCCGCTCAACAGACAATTCGACCGCATACTGGTGGACGCACCCTGCTCCGGCACCGGAACCCTAGCGCGCAATCCGGAAATCAAGTGGCGGCTTAAAGCCGAAGACCTGTCCAGGCTAGAGGCTTATCAGCTTGAAATACTAGGCTCGGCAATGAAGCACGCCGCGATGGGCGGCCGTATAGTCTATTCGACTTGCTCGCTGGAACCGGAAGAGAACCAACAGGTAATCGAAAAGGCGCTGACTGATAATCCAGCCTTTCATGTTATTGACGCGCGCAGCCGGTTGCTGGAACTGCAAAGCAACGGAGAGCTGGCGTGGAAGGACATTGATTCATTGATCACTGGGCCTTACCTCCGCACGATTCCTGGCGTGCATCCGTGTGACGGCTTCTTCGCCGCAATCCTGGAATGCAAGTAACACTTCTATCGCACTGTGAAATTGATCGCAGATCCGGCAAGCACCTTTTTTCCCAGCGTGGGATCCTGCGAAATGATGATCGAAGCCGGCGTTGGAACTGCCGATGCTACCGACGTGCCTGCATTTGGCGGGGTTGATGTGTTGCTTGGTGCGGCACTCGCTTGTGGCGGCTCAGTTTGGGAGATTGTCGAACCAACGGCGCTACCCGGTTGAGGCGGCGCGATGGAGGCCACGGCGACACGACCGATCACGAATCCGGAATCTTTCAATACATTGCTCACGCTCCCCAGCGGTTGCCCGACCAAGCTGGGCATAATGTAGCCTTCCGGCGCAGCATCTTGCGCAATCAGCAGGCTGATGCGCGGTGCGGAGGCGTCGGTCGCATCCGGCGGAGGGTCTTGGCCGATCACCTGGCCCGCGGTCATACCCGGAATCTCCGCGGTCGCGGTGGACCCGAGATCAATCGCGCGCTGTTCGAGTGTGATTGTCGCTGCTCGCTGGCTCTGTCCGATCACCTGGGGAATGGTGACGCGTTGCGGCCCCAGACTGAGCGCAAGACGAACATCCCAGCCGCGACGCACGCTTGTTCCGGGCATAGGCATTTGCGACAGTACCCGGCCGGCGGGCACTGTGGGACTGTAATATTGGCGCTCGATTTGCGAATTTAGCCCGCTAAGTTCGGTTAGTTGCCGCGCTTCAGCCGGCGTCTTGCCGCGGACATCCGGCACTTGTACCTCGCGCCCATGGATGGCGAGCCGCATAGCGACAAGTGCAGAAGCCAGCGCCACGACTAGGAGAAGCAGCACACTCAGCAGGGCACGGAACAGGCTGCGCATGTCAGGATTATAATTTGCGTTTCTCGCTATTCAGAATCGGGCGGGACTTCGGCACAGGAGAAATCTGCGTGAGGACTTTTTTGGCGGGTATTGCATTCGGCGTTGCTCTGGTAGGACTTGGGGCCTACTTGTATTTCAGTACCGGGGTTGCACCTGTTGCCACTTCGGACCATCCCATGCCGCTTGAGAAGAGACTCGCCAATAAGGCTCTTCACGCGCGTATCGAAAGGGACATGCCGAAAACAGTTCCCATCGCCGCGAACGAGCAGACCTTCATGGCAGGCGCACAACTTTATCGAGACAATTGCGCAGTCTGCCACGGATTGCCGGGCATGGAGCAGAGCGCGATCGCTAAGGGCATGTTCCCCAAGCCACCGCAACTATTTCACGGTAAGGGCGTCACCGACGATGAGCCCGGCGAAACCTACTGGAAGGTTGAAAATGGAATCCGGCTGACCGGAATGCCGGCATTCAAGCCTCCTTTCAGTGACGCACAAGCGTGGCAGGTGAGCCTGCTGCTGGCCAATGCCGACAAGATTTCAGATGCGGTGAAGCAGGAGTTGAAACCGCCTCCACTACCCGGCGCTTTGCAGCCGACTGCCCCACAGCCGAAAGGGCACTGAGCCTAAACAGCGCCGGCGATGCTGAGTGCAATCTCACGCTCACGTGGGCCGTCAAGTTCGATGAGCACTACGCGCTGCCACGTGCCCAGCAGCAACTTCTTCGTTTCGAATGGGAGTGAAACCGACGTTCCGATGAGCGCGGACATAATGTGATCGCCAACGTGTGCCGGATTGTGCGGATGGCGATAACGCAGCTTCGGAACCATGGCTTCGAAAGCGTCGAGTAGATCAAGATCGGTGCCAGGATCTAGGTCGGCAGTGGTAAGGGCTGCAGTTGTGTGCAGCACGAGCAGATTACAGACACCGGTCGACATCGGGCTGCTTACGAGGCGCTCTTCAATGAGATCGGTGATGTCGAGGACTTCACGTTTCTTGCGGGTTTTGACAGTGACCCGCTGCATCAGGACTTCCAGGCATCAGGAACCGGATGCGTGGATTCGTATTCTGCAATTTCATTTTCGTGCTTCAGCGTGAGTCCGATATCGTCCAGGCCTTCGAGCAGACAGTGCCGCGTGAAATCGTCAATCTGAAAACGGGCCGAGAAACCGGCATCATCGCGCACGGAGCATTTCTCAAGATCGACGGTCAACCGATAATCCGGAGTTGCGGAAGTGCGCCGCACGATCTCGGCGGCTTCGTCTTCGGTCAGGACCACAGTGAGCACGCCATTCTTGACACAGTTATTGGCAAAGATGTCTGCAAAGGACGACGCGATCACTGCGCGGAAGCCGAAATCCGCTAGCGCCCAAACAGCATGTTCGCGCGACGAGCCGCAGCCGAAATTTTTCCCAGCAACCAGGATGCTGGCTCCGGAATAGCGCGGATCGTTGAGCGCAAAATTGGGATCAGGCTTGCCGTCTGCCGAGCGCCGCCAGTCATTAAAAAGAAATTCGCCAAAACCGGTTTTCTCGATGCGCTTTAGAAACTGCTTAGGAATGATCTGGTCGGTATCGATGTTCGCGCGATAGAGCGGGGCAACTTTGCCGGTATGCGTTCGGAAGGGTTGCATGGTTCCTTAGTTGAAGCGCCAATTCCTGACGTCGGTGAAATGCCCGGCGATGGCGGCGGCGGCTGCCATCATGGGGCTGACCAAATGGGTGCGGCCGCCACGGCCCTGACGTCCTTCAAAATTGCGGTTACTGGTGGAGGCGCAGCGCTCGCCTGGATTCAGGATGTCAGGATTCATACCCAGGCACATCGAGCAGCCCGATTCGCGCCACTCGAAACCCGCCTCTTGAAAGATTTTGTGCAATCCCTGCTGCTCGGCGGCCTGCTTAATTTTCTGCGATCCCGGTACCACCATGGCACGCACTCCTGAAGCGACCTTGTGGCCTTTGGCGACTCGCGCGGCGGCTGTCAAATCTTCCAGCCGGGAGTTCGTGCACGAACCGATGAAGACGCGATCTATGCTGATTTTTTCCATCGGCGTTCCTGGATCGAGCCCCATGTACTCCAGCATGCGCTCTGCGCTGGCGCGATCAGAACCGTTGGCCGGCAGTTCAGGAACGCGGCTGGTGATGGGCACCACCATGCCGGGATTCGTTCCCCAGGTTACAAACGGCGCCAACTCTGCCGCGTTGATTTCCACGACGCTGTCGTACTCCGCGCCGGAGTCAGAAGCAAGTCCACGCCAACGCTCAACGGCGGCGTCCCAGTCTTTGCCCTGCGGAGCATAGCGCCGGCCTTTCATATAGGCAAACGTGGTTTCATCAGGCGCAATCATGCCCGCACGCGCGCCGGCTTCGATGCTCATGTTGCAGACCGTCATCCGGCCTTCCAGGGAGAGCGCTCGTACGGCATCGCCGGCATATTCAATGACGTGCCCCGTGGCGCCATCGGTCCCAATCTTGCCGATGATCGCCAGTACTAAGTCTTTCGAGGAAACGCCTTCCGCAAGTTCGCCACTGACTTGAATCAGCATTGTCTTTGGCTTGCGTTGCGGCAGGGTTTGGGTTGCAAGCACGTGCTCAACTTCCGAAGTGCCGATGCCAAATGCCAAGGCGCCGAACGCGCCATGGGTACTGGTGTGGCTGTCTCCGCACACAATTGTCATTCCCGGCTGAGTAAAACCCAGTTCCGGCCCGATAACGTGCACAATCCCTTGCTCCGGAGAATCCATGTCGAACAGGCGCACGCGAAAGTCGCGGCAATTCTTCTGCAGGGCTTCGATTTGTTTTTTCGCGATGGGGTCGAAAATCGGCGTTCCACGCGGCTCAGTAGGGATGTTGTGGTCCACGGTGGCGATGGTGCGCAGGGGTTCGCGGAGCTTGCGTCCGGCGGCGCGCAAGCCATCGAAAGCTTGCGGGGAAGTGACCTCATGGACGAGATGCAAGTCCACGTAAAGCAGCGGCGACCGGCCTGCGGGCGCCGCAACTATGTGCTCATCCCAGACCTTTTGAAAAAGAGTTCGCGGCATGGTTCAGGTTCTTATTTTACCAACACTTGTCCGGGGACGACTGGCAGATGACTGCCTGGCAAGCTATTGCGAAATAGCGGGCTGGACGGTTACTGCTCGCAATCTACGCCCTGTAATTTCCTGGAAAATATAAAAAACGAGCAATACCGACACTGCGACCATAGGAACAAAAAATCCGAGGCGTAAACTGCCAAAGTGAGCTGAGATCATGCCCACGACCCAGGGCAACACTGCGCCGCCCATGTTGCCGCTGGCGAAAACCGGGCCACTGGCGCCGCGCGCGGAATCGCGAAACCAGCGTGGAAATAGAGAAACACTGATGGGGAAAATTGAGGCCAGCCCAAATCCGGCAAGAAGAGAACCGCCCATGATCCAGGTCAGATTCGGTGCTCCGAGCAACGACAATCCACCCAGGAAACCAAGAGTCAGTCCGGTGCTCGCGAGCGTCGTTTCCGGCACGAATCGTAACGCGAACGGAGCCGACATTCGTCCCGCGAGCAACGCTCCGTAAAAAAAAGACGGCATGAGGGTCCACATTGTCCGTCCGGGTTCAAGCCGGTGAGCATAGGTGGCGACCCATTGTCCAAATGCAGTTTCGGCACCCACATACAGAAAAAAGACTGCAGAGACAATCAGCAGCATTGAAGTATTAGGCCAGGCACCGATTCGACCCGCGCGCGGGTGCAGGCCGGCAGTGTTTGAGTCCGGCACAAATCGGAAGACGGTAAATGCGAGCAATAGGATGGCCAACGCGATCGAGGTTCCGTAGAGGAACCACGCCGGATGATGGAACTTGCGCGCAAGGTCGATAAGGAACGCAGGGCTCATGGCGCCGATTCCCCACACCGCATTGATCACATTCAAGGCCGAGGCGCTGCGCTGCGGATTCACTTCCGCAGTTCGCAGATTGCCCGCCGGCGTGGTAATTCCGTGCCCCGCGCCCAGAGTGCCAACGGCGACAACGCCGATCCAGTACGAGGCGGTCCCGAGGACCGTCATTCCTGTTGCCATCAATATCAGGCCAATGATGAAGGTTGTTCGATACCCATAGCGCTGTACGACCGGCGCGGAACAAAACATTCCAAGCATGGAGCTGACGAATTGCACTAAAAAGAGACGCCCTGCGAGGGCGTCGTTAATTCCCCATCGGGCGGATAGAAGCGGCAACATGGGTCCGAGAAACGTCATCACGATTCCCGTGACGAGAAAGTTGATGTGGACCAGCAGCGTTGCCGGAGAGGGGGAACCCGTTTGGTCAGAGAGGAGGCCGGAATTCATGATTTATCATGAGTGTAAATCAGCAGCAACTTAGTTCCTGCTCTCATCATGCTCAATGGTAAAAAGATTGCCGTGGTCATGCCGGCATATAACGCGGAAAAGACTCTGCGTGTAACGGTGGATGAATTGCCCGAAATCGTAGACATGCGCATTCTGGTGGACGACTTTAGTTCGGACCGCACTGTAGAAGTGGCACGTGAGCTCGGCCTGGTGCATTTCGTACACAATCGCAATTACGGCTACGGACGCAACCAGCAAACCTGCTACACCGAGGCGTTGGCGGAAGGTGCAGACGTGGTGATCATGCTGCATCCTGATTATCAGTACACGCCTCTGCTGGTGACCGCCATGGCAAGCATGGTTGCCTACGGGGTGTATGACGTAGTGTTGGGCTCGAGGATTATCGGTGGGCAGGCGCTGCACGGCGGCATGCCGTTGTACAAATACATTGCCAACCGTCTTTTGACGGCCTTCGAAAATCTCTTTCTGCGGATCAAGGTTTCCGAATATCACACCGGCTATCGCGCTTTCAGCCGCGAGGTTCTGACTAAACTGCCGCTGCTGGAAAACTCCGACGATTTTGTGTTCGACAATCAGATGCTGGCACAGTGCGCATTCTTCGGATTTCGCATCGGCGAAGTATCGTGTCCGACCAAGTATTTTCCAGAAGCATCCTCCATCAACTTCAGCCGAAGCGTGAAATACGGACTTGAAGTGCTCTCCACGACGATGAAATTTGCATTGCAAAAATGGGGCCTGGCGCGTTACTCGATCTTCAATTCCCAGGGGCGCAGGCTGGAAACTGGTAATGCCGAGTATTACGAGCGCGGGACCGTACCCCGAACTGGAACTGCGTCCTGATCAACTGCCGACCCGGCAGACAACGACCGCGGAATTTCGATAAGGGCAAGTAAGGCCAGGAACACCGGGCGCCTGCAGCGCAATCCAGTTCACCCCATAACGTTCCCTTAGTTTTAGAAAATCCGTTGCGGTGAAGCTGGTCCAATTTTTCTCCGCCTGAAATTGCTCCCACCAGAGATCGGCCAGCGGCGGAAACATAGAGACGGTGCCGCTGTCTTTATAACCATCCGCGATACTGCTTCTCTCCGCGACCGGACGGAAGGCAACCGTATCTTCGCCCGGAATTCTGATATACACGGGATCGATGGCGAAAACGGCATTGTTTGGAGTGTTGTTCCTGATCCATAGAAAAGCCTCCTCCCATTGATTTTTCGGCTTCGCCCAGGGCCATTCAATGTGATTACTGGCCGGGAACAGACTTCGTTGGGCTAGAAACATCCCTGCACACAAGGGCAAAAACAACACCGCCCAGCGCCAGGCGTGGTTTTTCAGAATATATTCCGCGGCAAGACCGCCGCCGATGACGATCAGCATCAGGTAAAGCAATAAGAGGCTGCGCAAGGGCTGAATGCGCGCCAGGCCTTCGAATCGCTGAGGAATTGAAATCACAAGCGCGGCAACCAAATACACGAAGTCATAGATAATCAGTGCGCGGCAAGCACGCGCTACGTCTGCCATCCGGCGACTCGTTGCAATTCTGCCGAGCCACCAAAAGATAAACAGCGGCGCAACTGCCCCGAGCCACTCGTACCATTGCCATTGCAGGATGTAATGATTCTCGTGAAAGTGAATGGCTTGGTGATACGCAGGCGATGTAGGGTAAAAAATGTTCGGCAGAAAAACCGCTGTCACTGGCAAGGCGCGGGGAAACAGGCGCGGATAATTTTCGATCCTGATCATCACCAGCCAAAGCAAACAAAACGACAACGAAAACCACACCATCAAGGGATGAACAACAATGGCGAAAGCCAGCCACAAGCCGGCGCGAATCAACTTCCCTTCAATAGTTCGGGCAACAGCAAAGAGTCCGGCAAAAGCGGCCAGGTTCCGCGGATTTACATATTGGTCCATGATGTAGAGGGCCGTACCGGCGAGAGGAAGTGTCAAAAGCGCCGCCAGCAGAGTAACCGCACCCCAACGCGCTGTCGTGTTTTGGAAGAACCGGCTCGCCACCTCCCACGCCGCCAATAAGAGAAGGAATATTGAAAGCAGATGCCAGGTGAACAACACATAATCAAAAGGCAGGTGGCTCAAGCGCACCGAAGCCGCAATCAAGCGTGAAAACAGTGTCAGATTTCCCTGGGTCTGAAAAAACTCCGTGTGGACGGGGAATAATTCCGGGTGAAGGATTTTTTCTACGCCGGGCAGATAGATTTCCGCATCTTCCGCGTAAGGATGGTATCCATGCACCGCCAGCGCCCCTAATGTCAGGAGCAGCAGACGGGCCGTGATTCTCCAATTAGCCAATTTATCGAAGGGGAAAACTTACCGTAGAAGCGCGGGTTTGATTTGTCAAATTTCGAGGCCTCGACGGAGGTGCGAGCCGCCGAGCAGTACCCGGAGAAGCACAGTAGAATATTGTTTTCGTCCGAGTACGATCTCGACAGCAAGGCAGGGTACGCTGAACTATGAAGTTGCTTCGACCGGTCGCCATTGCGGTACTACTGGTGGGCTTTTTCTTCTATTTCACAACCTACCGTTCAAGAACCTTTCATCTGGGAAATTCGCCCGCCGAGAAAATTGACGTCACCGAAGCGGCGAGCAACGAACCGCTCGATGGCGAAGAGCAGAACAATATCAATGTTTACCGAAAAAATATTGGCTCCGTCGTGAATGTAACCTCGAAGGCTGTCGCGTTTGACTTCTTTTACGGACTGGTCCCGCAGGAAGGCCAGGGATCTGGATTCATCATCGATCACGACGGGCATATTCTTACCAACTATCACGTGATCGCCGAAGCGCGGCAGGTCGAAGTAACCCTGCACAACCGCAAGAAATACCGCGCAACCGTGGTAGGGACCGATCGTTCGCATGATCTCGCAATCATTCAGATTAAGGCGCCCGAACTTGCGCCCATGATACTGGGCGATTCGAAAAATCTTCAGGTGGGGCAAAAAGTCTATGCCATCGGAAACCCCTTTGGGCTTTCAGGCACCCTGACCAGCGGCCTGGTAAGTTCCATTCGCTCGGTGCAGGAGCCAGAGGGCGTGACTATTGACGAAGCCATTCAGACCGATGCCGCCATTAATCCCGGCAATTCGGGCGGCCCGCTTTTGAATTCGCGCGGCGAGGTAATCGGAATTAATACGATGATTGCTTCGAATTCGGGGCAAAACGCGGGGATTGGCTTCGCTATTCCCATCAATACCGCAAAGGCGGTCCTGAATGATCTGGTAACGCTCGGCCGGGTGCGGCGTCCGGCGCTGGGCATTGTGACCATTCCAATCAGCCCGGATATTGCCGATCAACTGGGCCTCGCAGCCGACTATGGATTATTGATCGTCCGCGCGGTGCCGGGCGGTGCTGCCGATCGCGCCGGACTTCGCGGCGGCAGCGAGCGCGCGTATCTCGGAAACCAGCCCATCATGATTGGGGGAGACTTGATCACCGCCATTGACGGGCAAGATGTGCAGGACCAACAGGAGTTGTCGCGGGTCATGAATGGTCACCGCGCGGGCGACACAATTCGCGTCACGATTTATCGCGGGAAGCGAAAGATGGAAGTGCAGGTTACGCTGGGTGAGGCCCGGGAGCAGGTCTGAGATCGCGTTGAATATTGACTCTGCCGACGCGCTCAGCTAGCCTCAGAAGTCCGTTGCGAGCATCTTCCCCTCTGCCCGCCACGAACCGATTCTTCGTGAAGTGAGGATATGCAGAAGGCAATCTCAACTTACATTTTCGTAAAGGAACGCCTGCATCCAGGGCTGCTCGACAAATTGGTCAGCGGGGGCGCTCAGGCCATTGAAGTCTTTGGCGCGCGGCAGCATCTGGACTACGCCAACCGTAAACAGCACGTTCGCGAGATTGCAGACTGGTTCAAAACCAGCGGGGTGCCATTGCATTCAGTGCACGCGCCGCTGTATGCCGATTACGACTGGGGTCGGACTGGCGGGGCGCCGGTCAATATTGCGTCAACCGATCGCGCCACGAGAATCGAGGCGATGGATGAGATCAAGAGAGCCATTGAGCTCGCGGAACAGATTCCATTTCGGTTTCTAATTCAACATATTGGGCTGCCGAATGAGTCCTATGACGAGCGCAAGTTCGAGGCGGCGATGACTTCTGTAGAGCACCTGCGGGCTTTTGCGAAGCCGCTGGGAGTACGCGTGCTTCTGGAAAACATTCCCAATGATCTTTCCACACCGGACCGGCTGGTTGAATTCATTCGGACCACGCATTTCGATGATGTAGGCGTATGCTTCGACACTGGCCACGCGCACATGATGAGCGACGTGCCGCAGGCGTTTGAGACGCTTAAGGGACTAATTCATTCGACGCACATCCACGACAACACCAAGGACAAAGACTCTCACCTGTGGCCGGGGGCTGGCAGCATCGATTGGAAGCAAACGCTGGAATTACTCAGTGAAGCTCCTCACAAACCGCCGCTGCTGTTGGAGATTGAAGAGAACGAGAAGATCAATCCAGTGGAAAAGATGAACGAGATCTTTGGAAACCTGGTTCCAGCTTAAAAGCAATCTACCGCCGAGCACGCCGAGATCGCAGACATATTAGGAATGTTTCCTCGGCGAACTCTGCGTCGCGGCGGTAAATGGTTTAAGAATGTCATCACCTATCAGCACCATCGCCGACATCGGTAAGCACGAAGGCCAGACCGTCACCATCCGCGGATGGCTTTACAACCTGCGCGAAAGCGGAAAGCTGCTATTCCCTATTTTTCGCGACGGCAGTGGGACCATTCAAGGAGTAGTCCCGAAAAACGCGGTTGCACCTGAAGTATTCGACGCGCTCAAGGGTTTGACGCAGGAGTCCAGTGTCATTGTGGAAGGCAAGGTTCGCGCCGACAAGCGCGCACCCGGCGGATACGAGCTTGACGTCGTCAATGTGCAAGTGCTGCAGAGAGTCGCTGACGATGATCCGTTTCCGATTTCGCTGAAGGAGCACGGCGTTGATTTTCTGATGGAGCACCGGCACCTGTGGGTGCGGACCCCGCGCCAGGCAGCGATTCTGAGGGTGCGGGCCGAGATCATCAGAGCGGTACGAAACTTTTTTGACGACAACGGCTTCACGCTGACGGATCCACCGATCTTGACACCGGCGGCCTGCGAAGGCACTTCGACGCTGTTCCCGGTGGACTACTTCGATGAGCAGGCCTACCTCACGCAATCCGGGCAGCTATATATCGAGGCCACGGCGATGGCGCTTGGCAAGGTCTATTCGTTCGGGCCGACGTTCCGCGCTGAAAAATCGAAGACACGACGACATCTGACGGAATTCTGGATGGTCGAACCGGAAGTAGCTTATGCCACGCTGGATGACTTGATGGATCTGGCGGAAGCGCTGATCAGTTCTGTCGTGCAACGCTGTCTGGAAAAACGACGTATGGATTTGCAGACTATCGGCCGGGACGTGACTCACCTGGAGAAAATCACCGCGCCATTTCCGCGTATCACCTATGACGAAGCGGCGAAGATGCTGCAGGAAGGTCACGCCAAAGGCGCGCTGGAAAACAAATTTGAGTGGGGTGGGGATCTAGGGTCTCCGGATGAAACGTACCTTTCAGCGCAATTCGATAAGCCGGTGATGGTGCATCGTTATCCGGCACAGGTAAAAGCGTTCTACATGGAGCCAGACCCGCAGCGTCCGGAACTGGCTTTGTGCGTGGATGTGCTCGCGCCCGAAGGTTATGGAGAGATCGTCGGCGGCTCGCAACGAATGGCGTCTTACGACCTGTTGGTGCAACGCATTCGTGAGCACAATCTGCCAGAAGAGGCGTTCAAATGGTATCTCGATCTCCGGAAGTATGGCAGCGTGCCGCACGGCGGGTTCGGCATGGGAATCGAACGCGTAGTGGCATGGGTGTGCGGCCTGGAACACGTGAGAGAGACAATACCGTTTGCAAGGACGCTGCATCGTTTGTATCCGTAAAGGACTTTTAAACGCAGAGATCGCGGAGTTCGCAGAGAAATTGTGAGATTGGATGACAGACAGCCACCGCCTCAACTCAATAACGGAGCAGATAATTGGCGCAGCCATGGAAGTCCGCCGAGCTGTTGGGCCGGGGCTCCTCGAATCGGCCTATGAAGCGTGTTTAGTTTTTGAGTTGAGGCAGCGCGGGCTCAAGATCGAACAGCAAAAGCCACTTCCGGTAATCTACAAGGATGTGAAGCTCGATTGCGGATACCGACTGGACATCGTAGTGGACGACCTAGTCATCGTGGAAGTCAAAGCCCTAGAAAAGGTCAATTCAGTACACGAAGCACAACTCCTTTCTTATCTGCGACTGTATGGGTGCCATTTAGGACTGCTCCTCAATTTTCATGTTGCCATGCTGAAGCACGGAATTCGGCGCGTGGTCAATGAATTTCCCAACTCTGCGATCTCTGCGAGCTCTGCGGTTAAAGCTTTATGACAGTTTCCTCTTCAAGTGTCGCCCCAAAAAAACTCCGCGTGATTGGGGTGCCGCTAGACCTCGGCCAATCACGGCGCGGCGTTGATATGGGACCATCGGCGGTGCGCGTAGCAGGTCTAGAGGCTCGACTCGAAGAGTTGGGCCATGTCGTCGAAGATGCGGGCAACATTACAGTAGCCATTGCGGAGCAGAAAAAAACCGGCGACCCCCATGCGAAATATTTGAAGGAAATCACGGCAACCTGCACCAAGGAAGCTGAGCTGGTTATCAAGACCTTGGAGGCGGGAAAGATTCCGATCGTCCTGGGCGGGGATCACTCGGTGGGCGCGGGCACGGTTTCGGGAGTGGCGGAATTTTACCGCAAACAAGGGCAGAAGATCGGTCTCATATGGATCGACGCGCACACCGATATCAACACGCCGGACAGTTCTCCGAGTGGAAACGTGCACGGCATGCCACTGGCGGCGATCATGGGGCTCGGCCCGCCGGAGCTTTCGAACATCTTGAATTTCTCGCCCAAGGTCGCGCCGAAAAATTGTGTGCTGGTGGGCGTGCGCGACATTGATGCGATTGAGAAAGAAAATGTCCGCCGGGCTGGAATTAGCGTTTTCACCATGCGTGACATAGATGAACGCGGCATGCGCACCGTAATGGAAGAAGCTTTACGGATGGCTGGCAACGGAACTGCGGGCTACCACGTTTCGCTCGACATGGACTGGGTCGATCCAGAAGATGCGCCCGGAGTCGGCACTCCGGTGCGCGGCGGCGCGACCTATCGAGAGGCACATCTCGCGATGGAGATCATCGCTGACCACGCACGAATGCTGAGCTTCGAAATTGTCGAGGTGAATCCCGTAATTGACGAGCACAATCGGACGGCCGATCTGGCGGTAGAACTGGCACTGTCGGCGTTCGGGAAAAAAATATTGTAGC
>DATJHT010000075.1:0-13074 GCA_035493765.1 Terriglobales bacterium | reverse complement strand
ACTGTACTCATGGATTGCTCCACTTTCTCGTTCGACTTGCATGTGTTAGGCACGCCGCCAGCGTTGATTCTGAGCCAGGATCAAACTCTCGTTTGAAACCTGAAATTTGTTCGGAATGAACAAATTCGCCGCTGCTGTTGTTGGCCCGGGCGTAAACGCCCGTGTCCCCAGAGCAACGACTCGCTTCGCACCAGGACGGAGGTCCGGTGCTAGCTAATTTTGTGAGAACGTTCGGACTTAACCCGAACATTTACACCCCATCGCAGACCGAAGTCTGCTTTGGGGACCCCATATCTCCGTTTCCAGAAACACAGGAATCTCACGACTGGCACGTTCAACCAAGTTGTCAAAGACCGAATCGCAATCTCCGCCTGAGCGGCGCGTTTTCAGTCCAGCAGGATCCATAAAGAATCCAGCCGTCCTCGAAACCTTTTAAAAATATCGTTCTGCTCTGGTAGTGTCAATCGGCTGATTTCACAGGATTTCCACATGTCACGCAGCAAAACGCATCTTCCTTCCCGCTCCAGCGCCGGATTCCCACTTGGGGACAAAAACTGATTATCGGCACGAGCCGAGACGGAAGATGATTGGTTAAGAAAAGATCGTTAGGAGGTTCTTGCGCAACCGCGTAAACCCTTCGAGGAGCTCTGTCCCCGAATGTAAGACCCCGTGGCCGAGGCCAACTCCAGCTAAGTGCTTGCTTCTGCTGGGCTACTACGTTAGATGCCGGACAATTACGAGAGATTCAAAAACAGTCCAGCGTGCCACACATGCTCTCGACGGTTTGTCTGTTATATCACCGAGCGGACCAGAGCGCAAGGGGAAGTTGACGAAATCGATGCCCGTTTCATCTCTACTGGGCTTCGTGGAGTCGAAATTGATGTTCATCCATCACAGACAAGGGCGGACGTGGGTGTCATTCTGTGACCGTCGTCGCTTCTGTCGCGTCTGGGCCTTGCATGTCTTGGACGGCTTCCCACTGCTTGGGCTGTGGGTTGCATTCTTTCGCTTCTTCGGAGCTGGTGATTGCGGGGTTGGCGAGTGCCGGATTAAGGAAGACTGCGGCCGCGAATGACTAAAAAAATCGCGACATTTGACAGCCGCGAAGCGGCGCAATATTGCAGCCCACGGCGCAAGCCGTGGGTATGCGGTAAATGGCCAAGCCCCGGAAGGGGCGAAAAAAATGTCTCACACCTGCGGCAATGTCCTGTTGCACGTCATCTTCAGCACCCACCAACGCCGCCCGTTGATCAAACCCGAATTCCGTGCCGACCTCTTCGCCTATCTCGGCGGCATCATTCGCGAGATGAGTGGAACGGCTCTCATCATCAACGGGACCGCCGATCACGTTCACATGCTCATCCGAATCCGCCCATCACAGGCACCCGCCGAGATTGTGCGGATCGCAAAAACAAATTCATCGCGCTGGGTTCGCGGACGCTATGCGAACTTCGGTTGGCAAACAGGATACGGAGTCTTCAGCGTGAGCGAATCCGGTGTCTCCGCCGTAACGAAATACATTGCGGGACAGGAAGAACATCACAAGAAGCATTCCTTTCAGGACGAATTCCGCGCATTCCTCAAGAAGAATGGGATTGTCGTGGACGAGAAATATGTCTGGGGTTAGTTTCTTTCGCCCCTCCGGGGCTTGGATCATCTCCAGCCCACCCACGGCTTGCGCCGTGGGCTGCATTCTTTTGCTCCTCTGGAGCTAAGCGGCCTTCGATTTCACTCCCGAGCCGTGGGCTGGATTTTTGCACTCCCCGGATCTAAACGCCGACCTAAAATCGAAGAGAGACTGAGTTAAACACTGACCTAAAGCCGCAGAGCGGAGGAGGAGTACAGCCCACAGGGTAAGCTGTGGGTTATCGAATGCGAAGGATAAAGCCCTAGAGGGGCGACAGATAATTTTAAGAACAACCCAGCAATCCGCACGTGCCTCGATCCTTCCGTACCAAGCTGAGCCAGAGCGCAAGGGGAAGTTGACGAATTTGTGCGTTCGTTTCGTTTCAGCGGAGCTTTTGGTGACGCGATCTCATTTATTTACCACGTATCGAAGGCTCTTGCGCCAACTTCAACCGCAGCACGTCCATCGCTCCGCCGGGCTCGCACCAGGCTGAAAGCGCCACATTCTGCAGGAGTTTCATGTATTGACAACCGGGGGCGGCGGGGGCAGAATCTTATGGGCGAACAAAAAGCGAAAAGCGAATCAACTCGGGTTTGCAAGCTGGTTCGCATTAGTTCGCATGGTTCGCAATACCCGGCCGTCCAGCCAGGAATTCTGCTCGAGGTTTCGATGTTATGTCCGCTACGCCGTTGAGTGTAACCCCGCCATCATCAATAGAGGTCTCGATTGCGGCTAGTTTTTTACCGGAAGCCGCCGATGTCTCCGCAAACATGCAGCAGTTGCAGGACAAAAGATCCTGGTTGCTGAAGCATATTGCGGGATCGGAGCGACTGGCGGAAGTAAGGCCGGCGTCAAGGCTGGAAGTGAGGCCGAGGCCGGAGATGATTTCAAGCGGCGTAGCCGAAGTTGATGCAATGACCGGCGGATTTCCGCGCGGATGCCTGACGGAGATTTGGGGCGGAGCGTCCTCGGGGAAGACGAGCATGATGCTGGCGGCGATTGCGGCGGCAACAAGAAATGGAGAAACGTGCGTGCTGATTGATGGGAGCGACAGCTTCGATCCGGCGTCAGGCGAAGCCGCGGGAATGAATTTGCAGAAGCTGTTGTGGGTCAGGTGCGGAGAAATGAAATGGTCGGCGGCGCTGGGCGGCGAGAAGAGGCCGCAGGTCGAACGTTGTGGGTGGCATGAGAAAGAGGGGGGAGGAAAAAGCCGTCAGAGGTTAGTTGGCAGCCGTCAGGAAAAGCATGCTGAGCATTGGACGTCAGGCTTTGCGCGTCAGAAAAATCATGAAAGCAAAACCAAAAAACACAGCGAGCGCAGGCTGGAGCAGGTGCTGAAGGCGACGGATTTGATTCTGCAGAGTGGCGGATTTGGGATGATCGTGCTGGATCTGGCGGGAATCGGAGAGAAATTTGTGCGGAGGATTCCGCTGGCGTCGTGGTTTCGATTTCAAAAGGCGGTGGAGCACACGAAATCCGCGCTGCTGGTGGTGAGCGAAGTGCCATGCGCGCAGACATGCGCGACGCTGGGATTGAAGCAGTTCTCAGTGATCAGGAGTCAGAGGTCAGGAAAGCCAGCGCATGCGGAAGTTTTAGAAGATATGCATCTGCAAGCGGAAATTATGCGGTCACGGCTGGAGCGGAAGCCGTCGCGCTCGGTAATTACAGAGTTCGAGACACAAGCGGTGCGATTTGGGTGAGCCTCGACGCAATACTACGACTTTTTATGCCTTTTGCCTGCATCTTCGTTCCTGATTTTTCAGTGGAAGCGATTGTGCGCGCGGAACCTGATTTGCGGGAACAAGCTGTGGCTGTCCTAGAAGGAAAGCCGCCGCTGCAGAGAATCTGCTGCGCGAATGAACAGGGGCGGAGCGCGGGAATTGTTGCAGGAATGACGAAATTACAGGCGGAGTTGTGCGACAGCGTGGTGTTGAGGAAGCGATCGGAAGCGCAGGAGGCGATGGCGCATCAGGCGCTGCTCGATTGCGCACAGTCGTTTTCGCCGCGCGTGGAAGATGCAGCTGCAGGCATGGTGCTGTGCGATTTGTCCGGGCTGGAAAAGCTTTCCGGTTCGGTGCAAAAGATTGTGCGACAGATTTCTCGGCGAGCGGCAGATATGGGATTGGAGGTAAACGTTGCGGCGGCGTCTACGCTGGAAGCAGCAATGTTGGCGGCGCATGGTTTCAGCGGGGTGAGCATAGTGCCGGGGGGAAAAGAGGCGGAGTTTCTGGGCGGGCTTTCGGTGGAGGTGCTTTTTGCAGATGAAGCAGATTGCAACGAAGAGGAGGAAATTCTGGAAACATTCCGGCGATGGGGCGTGCGGAAATGTCGGGATCTGAATGCGCTTCCCGAGGTGGAATTAAGTGAGCGGCTAGGGCAGCGGGGGCTTGAACTGCAGAGGAAGGCTCGTGGCGTAGGCACGCGGACTTTGGTGCCATCCGACTCGACGCTGGCATTTGAAGAGGTGATGGAAGTGGAGTTTCCGCTGGTATTGCTGGAGCCGCTGGCATTTTTGTTGAACCGAATGCTGGAGCAGTTGTGCGCGCGATTGCAGGCACGGGCGCTGGCAGCGCAGGAATTGTGTCTGGAGCTAACTCTGGAGAATGGACGAACCCATCAACCTGAAGGGGAATCGCTTAATTGTTTTCAGCGCGTGATTCATCTGCCGCTGCCAATGCTTGATTCGGTAACGTTTCTGAAGCTGCTGCAATTGGATTTGAAGTCGAACCCGCCGGGCGCGCCAGTGATAAAGGTGCGATTACAAATGCAGCCGGCAAAGCCGCGGCCATCGCAGAACGGACTGTTTGTTCCATCTTCTCCGGAAGCTGAAAAGCTGGAACTCACGCTGGCGCGAATTTCGAGCGTAGTCGGAGAGGGATGCGCAGGATCGCCGGAGTTGCTGGATACGCATCGGCGTGAGGCGTTTGAGATACGGCATTTTGCGCCATCGCTGGCCAATATTGCGGAAACGCGTGAGCCGCGAAATCTGGTGACGGCGTTGCGAATATTTCGCCCGGCGGTGATGGTGGTGGTCGTGCATGAAGGGGGACGGCCAGCTCATGTTTCTTCGCAGGAACGTGCGCGATTTTATGAAAGTGATTCACGACAGATTGATGGCGAAGTTCTCTGGGCGGCGGGACCGTGGCGATCATCGGGAGACTGGTGGGAAGAGGATGCGTGGGTGCGCGATGAATGGGATATAGCGGTGCAGGAGAAGGATGAGATTGCGTTGTACCGACTGGTGCATGATCTGGTCGGCGGAGAGTGGATGGTGGAGGGGAGTTATGACTAGCATTCAGCGCTCAGCAATCAGCATTCAGCCCGATGGTCAGTGTAGATGCATTTTCGCTGAGTGCTGAATGCTGAGTGCATCATGTATGTTGAGCTTCATTCCCGGTCGGCTTTCAGTTTTCTGGAAGGGTCTTCCCTGCCGGAAAATCTGATTTCGCGCTGCGCCGGACTGCAAATGCCGGCAATGGCGCTGCTCGATCGCGATGGCATTTATGGCGCGCCGCGTTTTCACATGGCCGCGAAGAAAGCGAAGATCAAGGCGCATATAGGGGCAGAGGTAACTTCGTTTTTTTCATCCCAGAGACACCCTTCGACTTCGCTCAGGGCAGGCTTCGACACAGAGAACAACAAAATCACTAAAAATATTTTTTCACCAGAGAACAAAGAAAAACAATCCTCTGTGGCCCTGCGGCCGGGTGGTGAAACCCGCCTTCCTCTTCTTGTCTCTTGCCGCCCCGGTTATCAGAACCTCTGCCGGCTGATTACGAAAATGAAGCTACGCGCGGCGAAGAATGAAGCCGCAGTACGCGAGGACGAACTCCAGGAACATGCAGCGGGAATGATCTGCCTGACCGGCGGCGATGATGGGCCGCTGGCAATGGCTCTTAGACGCGGTGGGGTTGAAGAGGCGCGAAAAGCGACAGAGCGGCTGATTTATATCTTTGGACGGGAAAATGTTTATGTCGAACTGCAGCGGCATCTTCATCGCGAGCAGGAGTCACGCAATCGGGCTGCGATTGAGATTGCGCAATCGCTGGATCTTCCTTTATTAGCAACCAACGGAGTTCGTTATGCAATGGAAGATGCACGCCAACTTGCGGATGTGTTCACCGCGATCCGCAACCATTGTGCTCTGAGCGCTGCCGGACGCCTGCTGGCGCGCAACTCGGAATGTCATGTGAAATCGCCGGAAGAGATGGCGAGACTTTTTGCCGATTTACCCGAAGCCATCGCGAACACGATTGAACTTTCCTCGCGGCTGGAATTTACGCTGGAGGATCTGGGCTATGAATTCCCTAAGTATCCAGTGCCTGAAGGCGAGAACATGATGTCATTTCTGCGCGAGCGCGCGGGGGAAGGATTTCAATCACGATATGGGCGCGCCGACGCGGAGTTACAAAACCGCGCACAAAGTCAGATCGAGCGCGAGCTTGCGCTGATAGAAAGGCTGAAGCTGCCAGGATATTTCCTTATTGTGTGGGACCTGGTGCGGTACTGCCGCGAGCAAGACATACTGGTGCAGGGGCGGGGGTCGGCGGCAAACAGCGCGGTTTGTTATGCGCTCGGGATTACGGCGGTTGATCCGGTAAAAATGGAGTTGCTGTTCGAGCGATTTCTTTCGGAAGAGCGCGGCGAATGGCCGGACATCGATCTCGATCTGCCCAGCGGAGACGATCGCGAAAAAGTAATCCAGTATTTGTACCGGCGTTATGGCGAGCGCGGTGCGGCGATGACGGCGAACGTTATTACATATCGCAGCCGCATGGCGTCGCGTGAGATCGGCAAAGCGCTGGGGTTCGATCCGGAAACGCTGGACAAAGTTTCGGCGGCGGTGGCGAACTGGGAGTATCGCGACGCGAACGATACGTTTGACCGCCGCTTTCATGATGCCGGGCTCGACCTGCGCCATCCGCGCATCCGGAAATATTTTGAATTGTGCGAGGCAATCCAGGACTTGCCACGGCATCTGGGGCAGCATTCCGGCGGGATGGTAATTTGCCAGGGACAACTGGATTCAGTGGTGCCGCTGGAACCGGCGTCGATGCCGGGTCGGGTGGTGGTGCAATGGGACAAAGAGGATTGCGCCGATCTCGGCATTATTAAGGTGGACCTGCTCGGACTCGGAATGATGGCGGTGCTGAAGGATTCGCTGAAACTGATTCACGATCATTATGGCGATGAAGTGGATCTGGCGCAGCTGCCTGCGGATGACGAGGAAGTTTATTCGACGCTGCAGAAAGCTGACACGGTGGGGATGTTTCAGATCGAAAGCCGGGCGCAGATGTCATGCCTGCCGCGACTGAAGCCGAAACGCTTTTACGACATTGTGGTGCAGGTGGCGATTATTCGACCGGGGCCAATTGTTGGGCAGATGGTCAATCCTTATTTAGAGCGGCGGCAGGGACGGCAGGCTGTGACCTATGCGCATCCATCGCTGGAACCAGTGCTGAAGCGGACTCTGGGAGTGCCGCTGTTTCAGGAGCAATTATTAAAGATAGCGATGGTGGTGGCGGGATTCTCCGGCGGCGAGGCCGAAGAACTGCGGCGGGCGATGGGGTTCAAGCGATCAGAGAAAAGGATGCGAGAAATCGAAGCCAAGCTGCGGTCGGGGATGACACGTAACGGAATTTCGCGTGAAGCACAAGAAGAGATCGTGCTATCGATTACTTCGTTCGCGCTGTATGGATTTCCAGAGTCGCACGCTGCCAGTTTTGCGCTGATCGCCTATGCCAGCGCGTATTTGAAGCAGTATTACCTGGCGGCATTCACCGCCGCGCTGCTGAATAATCAGCCGATGGGATTTTACAGTCCGGCAACGATTGTGAAGGACGCACAGAGGCATGGGCTGAAAGTGCTGCCGGTGGATGTGACGAAATCGGAGTGGGAGTGCACGTTGGAGCATTTAGCAATCAGCACTCAGCATTCAGGAAGAGCAGTCGTGCGTAGTGCGTCGCAGGCCGCTGGTCTTCAGCCGTCAGCCATGAGAAAAAGCGCTATCGGCTCTCGGTTGCCGGCGGTCGGCGAAAACTTGGACGATGACATGATCGCTTTGCGGCTTGGCTTGCGTTATGTGCGGGGATTGCATGAGGAGGCGGGAAGAGCGATCGTGCGGGAACGTGGGCATCGGACTTTTTCTACGATTAATGATCTGGCGCAGCGCGTACCTGAGCTGAGAAAAAACGAACTGAATACGCTCGGCGAAATCGGGGCGCTGAACGCAGTCGGGATTTCACCACGGAGGCACGGAGACGAACTTTTCCACCGGCGTGATGCGCTGTGGAGCGCGGGGGCGGCCGCGAATGCGACGGGACCGTTGCTGAAAGGCCTTAACGAGCCGGACATGAAATCTCCATTAAAGATGATGAGCGACGAAGAGCGGCTGGTGGCAGATTTTCGCGGGACAGGAATGACGGTGGGGCCGCATCCGATGGCGTATCACCGCGCGCGTTTGCAGAAGATGGGAGTGCGTCCGGCGATTGAACTGGGGAAAATACCAAGTGGGCGAATAGTGCGCACAGCAGGAGGAGTGATTGCGCGACAGCGTCCGGGGACCGCAAAGGGGTTTGTGTTTTTGAGCCTGGAAGATGAGACCGGGGTTTCGAATGCAATTGTGACTCCAGATTTATTTCAGAGGAACCGGCTGGCGTTAAGTAGCGAACAGTTTTTGGTGATTGAAGGGATTTTGCAAAACCAAGATGGGGTAATTTCGGTGAAGGCGGCGAGGGTAGAACCGCTACGCATAACCCGAGCGCAAAGCATTTCGCACGATTTTCATTGAGTTATTCCCCTTAGGTGGCGATAGTGCGGCCACACACAAGAAAGATCTTCTTCTCATTGCAATATGCAGATTTTTTTTGGGACAAAGAGGAATTTTTTATGCCAGAAATTCACAATTCCACAGCCCCTCGGGCTTAAAATGAAAGACATCACCTGCCACTAAGGATGTAATCAGCCGTTGGGTTGTTGCGTCGATGTGTGGCCCAAACACCATTTGACGAGAAGTTAAGGAGTTCAAGAAATGCCAAAAGCAAAGACCCCCCGCACCATCAAGCCAAAAGCAGAAAAGAATGTGCTGCAAATGCCCGAGACCAGCAATGGCAAGGGACAACAATCCGCAGCCCTGGAACTGGAATTGGAGATTCGCGAGCGCGCCTACGAAATCTACGCCCAACGCGGCTATACCAACGGCCGCGCAGATGAAGATTGGTTTGAAGCTGAACGCGAAGTGAAAGCCCGCCAGGGGAACAGAGCCCAGACAGCATAAGGGGCAATCCTCAATACCAAGTCAGGCTGAAACACGCAAACTGCGCATGCCGGGCGCCGGAAGTTCTTCTGTGAGGACCAGGCCTGTGCCGGCTTGTGCCAATCGGCCATCCGACGAACCCAAGCCGGTTGGTGCGAACCGCGCCCTTCGTTCATTTCCCTGGATTTGCGTATGCTGGTACAAGTCTGAAAAAATAGAAGTCCACAATGTCACAAGTTGGTAGTTTTGCTCTTATAGTCGCGCTGGCGCTGAGCGGCTACTCGTTTCTTGGCGGACTGTACGCTCTCATCAGAAAGGGTCCCGGATCTGCACAGTTGAGCGAGACCGCGCGGCGCGCGGGAATTGCCAGCTTTGTCGCTGTATTCCTGGGGGCGCTGGTGCTGGTGGTATCGGCGTTCCGCAACGACTTTTCAATCGCCTACATATATCAGCACAGCAATCGCGATCTTCCACTTCCTTACAAGTTCGCGACTCTCTGGTCAGGGCAGGAAGGCTCGCTTCTTTTCTGGTCTCTGCTGCTTTCCGGCTACGGACTAGTTCTTCGGCTCCGGTACAAGACCGACGAACGCCTGTTTGCGCATGCGTCAGTTGTGATTGCGGCGGTGCAGGTTTTCTTTCTGCTGCTGCTGAATTTCGCGGCGCGGCCATTTTCGATCATGCAAGGAAACATTCCGGCGGACGGCGCCGGGTTGAATCCACTGCTGCAATATCCGGAGATGGTGATTCACCCGCCGATGCTTTATCTGGGATATGTAGGCTTCACCGTCCCGTTTGCGTTTGCGCTGGGTGCGCTGGCGATGAGGTATCCGGGAGACAAGTGGATCCACATCACGCGGCGTTGGACGATGGTGACGTGGGGATTTCTGACGCTGGGAATTCCACTGGGCGCGCACTGGGCGTACAACGTGCTGGGATGGGGCGGCTACTGGGGATGGGACCCGGTGGAGAATGCGTCACTGATGCCGTGGCTTACCGGCACAGCCTTCCTGCACTCGGTTATGATGCAGGAAAAACGAGGCATGCTGAAGACGTGGAACATGTGGCTGGTGTTCACGACATTCATGCTGTCGATTTTCGGAACATTCCTGACGCGCAGCGGCGTGGTCAATTCGGTGCACGCGTTTGCGCAGTCATCGATCGGCGACTGGTTTGTGGCGTTCCTCGCGATAATCCTGGCGGTGTGCGGGTACCTGTACTGGAAAAATCGCGAGCACTTGAAAAGCGAGCACCAACTGGAATCGATGATTTCGCGCGAATCGAGTTTTCTGTTCAACAACTGGCTCTTCCTTTTGATCTGCTTCACGGTATTGTGGGGAACGCTGTTCCCGGTGCTATCAGAGTGGGTGCAAGGGCATAAGGTCACGGTTGGACCTCCTTTCTTTAATAATGTCGCGGTTCCGTTTGCGTTGCTCTTACTCCTGCTGACGGCGGTGGGACCGCTATTGGCATGGCGGAAGACATCTTTCGAAAGTTTGAGGCGGAATTTTTTGTGGCCGGCGATCGGAGCATTAGCGGTTGGAATTTTTCTGGTAGCGACTCCGGCAGGCTGGGGAGGGCCGTTCGGCATGCGGCCGTGGGCCGACCTATCTTATTTATATGCGCTAATGACGGCAGTGCTTGGATCGCTGGTGATTTTTACGGTGGCTTCGGAATTCATTCGCGGCGGGCGAGTCATTGCCGGAAAAACGGGACGCGGCCTGGCCGGCGGAATGGTGCAACTCGCACATCGCAATACCCGACGCTACGGCGGATACATCGTTCATCTGGGAATCGCGTTGATATGCATTGGAGTGCTGGGAACACCGCTGAATCAGTCGTCGGAGAAAGAAATGGGTTTCGGGGACAAACTCGTTGTTGGGCCGTACACGCTGGTGGGCCGCTCGTACACGCAGGAGGAGAATCCGAATTACAGCAGCGACATTGCCATTATGGATGTGTACAAGAATGGCAGGCAGATTGACACGCTGTATCCGGAGAGCCGGTTCTACGCAGCTACTCAGCAACCGCAGCACATTCCGACGGTGCGATCGACGCTGAAGGAAGATTTGTACGTCGTGTATGAAGGGCAAAACCAGGATACGGGCAAGCCGATTATCAAGGCGCACTTGAATCCGCTGGTTTCGTGGATATGGATTGGGGTTCTGGTGATGGTCTTTGGGACAGTGCTTGCCTTAATACCGAATTCCGCGCCGATACGGGCGACGGTCCGCGATTCAGTGAGCGCGAGAGATGCGATGGCGCATCCGGCACCGTTGGGAGCGGGCGATTGAGGGAGTTTTCGCAGTACCGATTAAGGCTCGCGGGAGTACTGTGCCTTGCGCTCACCATCCTTCCTGCCGCGGGAGACACCTCGGCACGAGTGGAAAAAATCGGACATAAACTGATCTGCATGTGCGGATGCGAGCAGGTTTTGCTGGAATGCAATCACTACGGGTGTCCGTATCTCACGCCCGAGAGTGCGGAATTGACAGCGGCAGTCGATAGGGGAGACAGCGAGAGCGGTATTCTGCAGAGTTTTGTAGCGAAATACGGAGTGACGGTACTGGCCGCCCCCACTAACACCGGGTTCGACCGCATTGCGTGGATCATGCCCTATGTCGCATTGCTAATCGGCGTGGGTAGCGTAGTACTGGTGGTAAGAAACTGGCGGGGGCATCCCACGCCTGCGCAGGCGGCGGGCAGCGGCACCAGAGGGACGCCTGATCTCGCCCGCTTCCGCGAGCAGGCACGGCGGGAGACTGACCTGTGATTCTTATCGGGTGCATTGCGCTTACGGCGCTCGCAGTCATTTATGTGTTCAACGTGCCAGATTCGGTTTCCGCGGGACCGGAGAAGACGCGCACGTCTTTTCTGGAAGAGCGCAAAGAAGCGGTCTACGAAAATCTGCGCGATCTAAATTTCGAATACAAGGCTGGTAAGGTTCCGGATGTGGATTATCAGAATTTGAAAGGCTCACTCGAAGCGGAGGCAGCGGGAATTCTGGCGGAGATTTCGCGATTGGATGCCGGAGCACCGGTTGCTGGAGTTCGGAACACGAAGGGGCAAAAAGTTTGAAGGCAAAATTCGCAATTCGGCAGACGGCGATTGTATCGCTGGGTATTCTGTTTCTGACCGCGAATTCCTGGGCTGCAAAGCTGAGCGGGACCATCACCAACGGGACAACGGGCAAGCCGTCGGCCGGAGACGAAGTTATTTTGATCAAGCTGGCGGCGGGTATGGAAGAAGCCGGCCACACCAAGACCGACGCGCAGGGAAAATTTAGTTTCAGCTTCGACGACGACAAGGGCATGCACCTGGTGCGTGCCATCCATCAGGGAGTGACCTATCACCAGCCCGCGCCTCCAGGTTCGGATTCGGTCAGTGTGACCGTCTATGACGTTGGAACGAAAGTCGAAGGCATCAAGGCGGTGGCCGATTTGATGTACGTGCAGGCCCAGCAGGGAAAGCTGGGGATCACGCGGATTTTCGCCGTTGATAATACCTCGAAGCCTCCGCGGACGCAGATGAACGACTCCAATTTCGAATTCTATGTTCCTGACGGAGCCGATATTGATGACGCGCAGGCGCAAACTGCGGGCGGCCAGGGCGTGAACGTCCAGCCGACTCCACAGGCACAAAAAGGCCGATACGCGTTTGTGTTTCCGCTGCGGCCGGGGCAGACGCAGTTTCAGGTTACCTATCATCTTCCTTACAGCGGAAAGGCGACGATCGATCCGAAACTGATTTATCCGCTGCAGCATTTTGTAGCCGTACTGCCGCGGTCAATCAGTTTCACGCCCGCGCAGAGCGGCGTTTACCAGGACAAGCAACCGCCCGACCAACCGGACGGCATTGCGGAGGTAGCGAGTAATCCGCAGCCCGGACAGAAACTGGCATTTGATATTTCCGGTGATGGGATGCTGCAGAGTCAGGACCAGGAAGCGACGAACGGGCATACCAACGCGCCCGCCACAGATGCCCGGCCGGGCGGAGGATTAGGCGCGCCGATTGAAGCGCCGGACCCGCTGGATAAATATCGCGGATGGATAATTGGCGGGTTCGGGATCGTGCTGGTGACCGGCGCAATTTATACGGTGAACCGGTCGAAAGGTTCGGCACCGGCGGGCTCGGCGCCAGCGGGATCGGCAGGCGGTCTGCTTGAGGGATTGAAAGAAGAATTGTTTCAACTCGA
>DATJHT010000074.1:0-7176 GCA_035493765.1 Terriglobales bacterium | reverse complement strand
TCGGGCGAGCTCAAGCGACACTGCGACGATCCGCTCGATCCCAAGCCGGCGAGCTTCCGCCATTATCCATTGCCAATCAAGCCCCAGTTGCGCCAGGGTTGCGACGTCGCGGACCATTCCGAGTTGAGACCATTGATGCTTTGCGGCGTGGACACACAAGACCACCATGAGATCCTCATTACATAGCGTGCGCACGCGCATTCCTTCGAAGTCGGATTCAGCCGAGCGTTTGAAAAGCGATTCCATGCTGGTAGCAATCGAATAAAAGCGCGGAACGATTTGCCATTGCAGCTCAATTAGGTTCGGCTCTGCCGCAGAACCGAACACGTATTCGTATCCAATGCGCAGGTATTCCCGATGCTGCGAAGGGAGTGTGAGCCGGGGCGTGTACCCGAGCTCGCGCAAAGCGCTCTGGGCTGGCGCAACATCTGCTGTTCTAACCAGGAAATCGAGGTCGCCGAAATCGCGCATTGCCGGATCACCGTAAAGTTGTTGAGCCAGAACCGGCCCCTTGTGTGCGAGGACCTCAATGCCGTGATGTTCGAATTGCCACAGAATGCCAGCTAATACAGCGGACAAGCGCAAGACACGACGGCTGTGAATGGAAAAACGCGCATCTGCGGCAGCGCGAATGCTTGCGGGCGCGTCATTCCGGCCCCGAAGCGCCCTATGAAGTGCCGGCAAGACACGATGATGGGTGGCTAATTTGAGTATCCGGTCCCAATCGAGTTTTCCCCGCAGGGCTTCAGCGAGAACGGAATCTCGCCGCGCTTTCCCGCAGCACGCGCGCAGAAAATCGAACTCCGAAATGTCCACAGAAGTGGAAGGTCGGGGCAGTCCGAAATCGAGTTGTGAAGCGGTTGCCAAGCTTTGCCTGTGAACTAAGTATGTGCGCGCGCTAATTCAGTCACGCTGGGCTGGTCGTTCGTCCATAGAATCTTCTTACAGGCGATGGCCCCGGCAAAGTACCTGGCATTGAACCTCGCGAACAGATATGCACAGCATTATTCTGGACTCGGTCCACAAGATCTTTCGCCCTGCCGGCTTTCTGTTTCCTCGGCGCAACAAAACAGAAACCTATGCGATTAAAGGCGTTTCGCTCAGCATCTCGCGCGGAGAGGTGCTGGCATTGTTGGGGCCGAATGGCAGCGGCAAGAGCACGACGCTGAAATTGATTTCGACGGTATTGCTCCCCGATCGCGGAACGATTCTGATAAATGGTGCGGACACTCGCGAGCACGGACGGCGTGTCCGGCAGCAGGTCGGGTTTGCTGTCGCGTCGGAGCGCTCGTTTTTCCCGCGACTCACTGTGCGGGAGAATCTCGACTTTTTTGCTGCGCTCGAGAATGTTCCCCGGAGCGAGCGAGCTGCGGAAGTGTCAAAGATCATTAGAGACATAAATCTGGGCCATCATTCCGACAAGCAAGTAATGAAACTCTCCTCCGGCTTGCAGCAGCGGCTGGGAATCGCGCGTGCTCTTATCAAACGCCCCCGGGTCCTCCTGCTTGACGAACCGACGCGAAGCCTGGATCCTGCTGCGGCAAGCCAATTGTGGATTTTAGTGCGGCGTCTCGCGCACACCGGAACCACGATAGTTCTAGCAACCCACAATTTTGAGGAAGCCGTTCTTGCCGCTGATCGTGTCGCGATACTGCAAAAAGGTCAATTGCTGGCACTGCGCCAGACTATCGGCCTGACCGCCGAGCAGTTACGAACACAATACTTGCACGCTACTGGCGAGGAAAACCTTATGCCTTGGCCCGCGGAGGTTCCGGCGTGACCTTGGATAAAGCCGCAGCCGTCATTAAGAAGGACTTCTTGACGTCGCTCCGCTATCGCAATGGTTTGCTGTTGAATGCCTTCGCGCCCGTCGCGCAGCTAGTCATGTTTTACTACCTGGCACGCGCCGTCGGTCCGCAATTCCGGCCTGAAGGTATGCCTTATTTTCTGTTTCTTCTTGTGGGAACCGGTTTTTACACTTTTCTGCTGACTGGCATGCATAGTTTTTTCCGGAGCATACAGGAATCGCAACAAGCGGGGACGCTGGAGGTACTGATGACGACCGCCACCCCGGCACCGGTGCTACTTTCTTTGAGTGTGATCTCGGTTTTCGCCAGTGGTTTCATCCAGATGTTTCTTTATGTGGGAGGAGGGCTACTTTTATTTCGTCCTCCGCTTCACATCAGCATAGTGGGCTGCATCGCGGTCTTCATGTTGTCTCTCGTAATCGCGGTCTCGGTGGGGTTGTTCGCTGCCGGCCTGCAGATCGCGATCCATAAGGGCTCGGCCGCATTATGGCTATTAGGGTCAATGGCATGGGTCGTATCGGGAACGCTATTTCCGATTGCGGTGTTGCCGCGCCCCATAGAAATCATTGCCCAGCTTCTGCCTATGACCCACTCGCTGGCCGGTATGCGCCTCGCTGTCATGTCAGACGGCTCTGGATTGATGAAAGAGGTAGAGGTGCTGGTGGCATTTTCTGTGGTGCTGGTCCCTGCCAGCATCGGGTTCTTCTCATGGACGCTGCGCCGGGCACGCCAATTTGGAACTCTTTCCTTTTATTGATTTGCAGTTACTTTGGTGTGGAGAGCCACGGCATGGAGTCAACCAGACTCTTACATGGGGCATACAATGTCCACAGGCTCGTGAAGACTCTCGTTCAGCGTCGAAAAGGCACGCGCGTGCGCGCACAGATTCCGGTGCGCATCACCAGTCTCGATCCCATGGCTTCGTTCACCGAGCGATGTCACACTTTGCTGGTGAATCCACTCGGTTGCGGTGTTCGTTTTCCGCGCTCACTGAAGCCAGGTATGCGTTTGCGCATTGATGATCTTCCCGGCGGTGGAAGTATCAGTGCTTATGTGGCCAGCAACCTACCGCCCAGCCTGGGAAACAAGTATTGGGTAGTTGGTATTGGCTGGGATGCACCTAAAAATCTCTGGTGTCTCGCGCCTGTCCCCGCCGACTGGGATGCTCATGCTGCGGTACCTAGGTTCTTTCCAGCTTCAGTCCGGTTCGCCAACTCAGCTATGAGAGAAACTCGTTAGTTTAGTAAGCCCGATAGGCTAATAAAGGAGTTGGGCACCTTAGCCGCAAGCAACCAGCCTGGTGAAAAGGAAATCCAACTCACCGCGTAGTTGTCTATATGCGGAGGACTTTTCGTTCCGGGCGGCTGGATGTTCTTGTGGGCATTGCCCTAATGATCTTTTGCGCGGTCATTCCTGCCTTTGCCGTCCTGGGTGAAAACGTATCGTCCGTCACCGCCGATCAGGCGCGTCTTAAAGCATCCGTCCGCATGGTTCCGCACCAGTTTTATTCGGTGCAGGAGATGCGGACTCCATCCGGGACCACGGTGCGCCAGTTTATTTCTCCGGCAGGAATGGTTTTTGCGGTCTCATGGCAAGGTTCTGCGCCGGATCTCCAGCAGTTGCTGGGCACGTACTTCGACGAATTTGAATCAGCGGCAACTTCTGATCCCTCTCGCCGGGGACGCGGGATGCACGTCGATGATGGCGATCTGGTTGTGGACACGGGTGGCCATATGCGCTTCGTTACAGGTCGCGCGTTCCTTCGAAGCAAATTGCCGGCGCAGGTGGCCAGCGATGACATCCGTTAGGCGGAAGGTTCTCGCGCTGGCGTGCGCGACTTTGTTGTACGAGGTAGAGCTCGCGTGCGGAGGGTCAAGCCATCAGTCGAAGTTAGTTTCGGCGAGCAATGTCCAGTCAATTGCCGTGAATGGCGGCCCGAGTGGGAATTACGCCAATGGACTGTTCACCAGCGTCACAGTCTGCGTGCCAGGAAGCTCGAATTGCCAGAATATTTCCGGCGTGCTGGTTGACACCGGTTCGTTTGGTTTAAGGCTGCTGTCTTCTGCTCTTGGTCCGGTGGGTCCTTCGCTTTCTCAACAAACCGATGCTGCCGGGAATTCTGTTTTTGAGTGCGCGCAGTTTGTTGATAGCGTTGTCTGGGGTCCGGTCAAGACTGCTGACGTGAAAATGGGGACTGAGATTGCCAACTCAATCCCGATCGAGGTGATCGACTCGAATACAACGCCGATTCCATCGAATTGCAAAGCCATAGGACCGGCCGAAGAAGACGTATCGAGCCTGGGCGCGAACGGCATTCTCGGGATCGGATTCTTTTTACAGGATTGCGGAAGCGCCTGCTCCGTGCCCGGCTCATCGAATCCTGGCTTCTATTACAGTTGCTCTGGAAGTTCGTGCCAGATCGCCGCCGAGAGCAATTCACTACAAGTGCAAAACCCGGTGGGATTTTTCGCAACCGATAACAACGGTGTGGTCCTGCACTTGCCGGCTGTAACATCCGGTGCAACCGTGACCGGTTCGCTTACATTCGGGATCGGAACACAAAATAACAATGCAATCAACTCCCAGCTGATTTTCCGTCCCGATAGTTTCGGAAATCTTAAGACCACCTTCAAGGGCCAGAGCTATGCGGGGTTCCTCGACAGCGGATCAAACGGCTACTTTTTTGTTGATAGTTCCAGCACGGGACTGCCAAATTGTCCAAGCTCACAGAAGGGATTTTACTGTCCTGCCTCCCCAGTCAATTTGTCAGCCACTAACATCAGCGGTCTCTCCAGCAATACCGTAAATTTCACGGTAGCAAATGCCGCCGATCTGTTCGCGATGAACTCAGGTTTTGCGTTTCCGACGCTAGGCGGTCCCGACCCAGCGACCTTCGATTGGGGCCTTCCGTTCTTCTTCGGGCGCAAAATCTATGTGGCCTTCGAGCAACGACAAACCCCTGCCGGAGGCGGGCCCTTCTGGGCCTACTGATCAATCCCTCTCCCAGTCAGCGGAATGAAATGCGAACTCGCTGAATCTGATGCGGTGATCTGAAGTATCCCCGTTCTATCGCCTGGAATTACAGGTTTGAACGATATTTTTATGGAGCATTCAGCCCCCGGCGCAAGCTCTTTTCCGCAATTATTTTGTGCAGCGAAATCAATTCCGGAAGAGAGTATTTCTTCGAGTATCACCGGGAAACTCAATTGATTGCTGATTGTGATCGTGACTGGGGTACTTTGCGAATTGATTGCCTGTGAGCCGAAGTCAATCCTGGAAGGGGAGATCAGCAGTTCTGCTACCGCCGCTTGAGTCTGGGCCAGCGCGTGCGGAAAACAGATCACGATAAGCACAGCTCCCGTCAGCGCGCCCCTCAAGCCTTGCTCCGCGGGTTGATTCTTTCGCCGAAAAGGGCACTACCAATCCGAACCCGGGTGGCGCCCTCTTCAATTGCGATTTCAAAATCGTGGGACATGCCCATGGAAAGAACACTCATGTCGACTTCGGGCAGGCCGCGGCGCTGTATGCTGCTTGCCAGTTCCCGGATTGTACGAAAGAACAGCCGCGAGCGTTCTGGGTCGTCGCTGTAGGGCGGCACCGTCATCAATCCTTCAAGGTGCAGGTGTGGAAGATCAGGGGCTGCGCGAAGCAATGATTCCAATTCATCTGATCCGGGAGTGACGCCGCTCTTGGCGGGTTCGGCTCCGATGTTGACCTCGATCAGAATGGGTAGGGTCTTCCCGAGTTCCAATGCAGCGGAATTCAGCTTGTGCGCCAGCCGAAGCGAATCAACAGATTCGACGGAGTAAAAAAGTTCTGCGGCACGCGCCGCTTTGTTGGTTTGAAGATGACCGATCATATTCCAGCAGGTTTCCGTGAGTTTGGTCAAAGCGGATCGCTTGCCCTCAAACTCCTGGACGCGATTTTCGCCAAACAGGCGGATTCCGGATTGGTAGGCTTCGCGTATACGTTCGAGTGGGACAGTCTTGGTGACGGCCATTAATTCGATTTGGTCTGGATTGCGTCCAGACCGCCTGGCCGCGTCTCCAATTTGAGTGCGCACCCGGGCAATGTTCTCAGCGATGGACATGTCTCTAAATTATCGCGAAGGAGAAAAGACGGCCCTCAAACATCAATCGCGGAGTATTGAGATTCAAGATGATCACATAATCGCGGTTGGGGGTGCGGGCTCGCTCGGATCGCCTGCGCTGGTGAGCGGCAGGAAGATCATTAAGGCTGCAAGCAGCCCCAGCACTACCATTCCGACAAGGTATAGGGGCTCTCCGAATATTTGGGGCGGTTGCTTCGGCGGCGCCCATACGGATGCTCGCAAAGCCGCCCATAACAGTCCCATGAGGGCTTCGCCGGCAATGAGTCCCGAAGCGGTCAGCACTCCGGCATTCTCCACGCGGGCGGTCTGAGCCGCATTGAAGCCACGTTTACGGGCGGCCCAGTCACCGATGGACCGGAAGATTCCTCCGACAAAAATTGCGCACGTAGTCTCAAATGGCAGGTACATGCCGACCGCTACCAGCATGGGGCTGCGGACCTGCATCATGATCATGGCGACGCCAAGAAACATTCCCACCACAATCAAAGGCCAAGGCATATTGCCGCCGACGATGCCTTGCGCCAGGGTGGCCATTAGTCCGGCTTGCGGAGCGGGCAACGCTTTGCTGCCGAACCCCATGCCCTTTGAAAGCACATATAGCGGCCAGTACATGATTGAGCTCGCCACCACGACAGCAATAAGCTCCGCGGCCTGAATGCGGCGCGGCGTGCCGCCCAGGATGTAGCCAACTTTGAAGTCCTGAAGTAGTTCGCCTGCAACCGAGGAAGAAACGCAGACCACCGCTGCTACTCCCAGGACGGCGGCCACTCCAGCCTTGCCCGAAACTCCGAGAGAAACCATGAGCAGCGCGGCAATCAGCAAAGTAGAAAGCGTAATTCCTGAAACGGGATTATTCGATGATCCGATCGTTCCGCAAAGACTGCCCGAGACGGTTGCGAAAAAGAAGCCGACCAGAAGCATGACAACCGCGGCGAGAATTGCCGGCCACAAAAGGTTTGAAACATGAATGTAGAGGAAGCACATGAGCACGAACATCACCGCGATCAAAACGAAAACTGTCTTAAAGCTCATGTAGCGTTCGGTCCGCGAGACCTCCGGCTGGTCACCGGCGCTGCGTCGAAGATCCCCGAAAGCTTTGCCCAGCCCGGCGGCCAGGCTGTCTTTCATTCGATACAAGGTGTAAACCGAGCCGACGAGCATGCCGCCCACGGCAATCGGCCGCACGATGTTTCTCCACACAGCATCGGCCATCGTTGTCCAATCGTCGGTGGATCCGGCGGGAAGATAGGTCACGAG
>DATJHT010000073.1:0-28074 GCA_035493765.1 Terriglobales bacterium | reverse complement strand
GCGGCGTTTCGTCAATCCCCATTCTGTTCCGCGACGATGATGGATAGTATCGCTAAGGGACTGGAACACGTGAAAAAATCAGTTAGGGTCGCAGATAAACTCCCTTGAACGCGGATAACGAACGCGGATAACCTGCAGTGTTTTCTGTTGGCGTTCAGCCGCCGGCGTTCAATTCGGGTTCAATTGGGGGCACCCACACTTTCGCGTTGGAAGGACTGGGAGATAAGGAATAGGAGATGCGGAAAGGGTTTACCAGGAAACCACAAGCGGACGAGCCCGCGACGCGAGTCAAGAACTACATAACGCCGAGCGGGCTGCAGCGCCTCAAAGATGAGCACCAGTTTCTGCTCAGCAGGGAACGCCCCGCCGTGGTGGAGGTGGTGGCGTGGGCTGCCGGGAACGGAGATCGCAGTGAAAACGCCGACTACCAGTACGGCAAGCGGCGGTTGCGGCAGATCGATGGGCGGATTCGCTTTCTCACGAAGCGAATCGAAGCCGCGGAAGTGGTGGACCCGGAAGCTCCGAGAGCGGGGCAGGCGGCGACGAAAGCATTCTTCGGAGCGACCGTCCGCTATGCCGATGCCGCGGGGGTATCGCGAGTGGTGAGTATCGTAGGCACCGACGAGGTCGATCTCAACCGCAACCACATCAGTTGGGTGTCACCTTTGGGGCGCGCGTTGATGAAGTCGGCAGCGGGGGACAGCGTAGTTCTCCAGGCGCCGAACGGTCCAGAATACCTGACCGTGTTGGAAGTGAATTACGAGCGCATTTCTGTGGAACCGTTCCATGAACCAGCCGGATCCGAGTCCTCGGCAAAGCGACTTCCTCGCCGAGGCTAATTTATGTGACGCAGGTTCGCGAGGCGGCACGTGAAAGTTAGCCGGAGCGAAGATGAGGCTAGCTCACAACGTGTTTAGCTTGAGCTTCGGCGAGGCTATCAAAGAACCGAAAAAATTGCTCGATATGGGCGATTTTCAAGGCTTCATGAACACGGTCATTTACACCCACCAGAGACACGCCATTTTCGTCTCTCTGGTGCCTGACATAGGTCCCGACCAGCGCACCGATTCCCGCTGAGTCAACATAAGGAACGCCGGTCAGGTCGAGTATCAAGTTGTGCGACCGGTCGACCCGCACTCTAGATTGGAATTCGGGCAGCGTGGTGAGAATGAGCGGCCCGCTAAGACGAAGGATATGCGGTCCATTCTGGGGATCCGACACTTCATCGATCACGAGGGATCTGGGCTGCATCGGCTGCATGCTAGCATATGTGACCCAGGCGAAGCCAGCTTTCGGAGTTTGCGGGGATGCTTGTCGGTCGCCCATTCAAGCCCGGGTTTTGGTTTGAGTGGGAGAAGAATGAATCGAGTGGAGGAAGCTTTCAAATTCCCCACACAACGAAAACCGCGTTGTGTGGGCCACCTGCGAACTTCCCGGAGATTCCGCGGCTGCTCTTCTACGCCACCGTCGACGGTTCTTCCACTAGACTAAGGTCGATGCCCGTTTCCATCTCACATTTGCGGCGGTGGGTTGCGGCGGCGCTGATTCTGATCTGCGCGATCATCGCCGGGGTGTACTTCTACGCGCATAAGCGGGTGCAGAATGCGCTCAAGCAGGTTCCGGAAAAGATCGGTCTTGAAATCCAGCAGAGCGCAAATGGATTCACCATCTCAAAATCCGAGCAGGGAAGGACGCTGTTCAAACTGCAGGCGAGCAAAGCCATTCAGTTCAAGTCGGGTGGAAAAGCTGAGTTGCACGATGTGGCAATTACGGTTTACGGCAGCGATTCCTCGCGCTTCGATCAGATTTACGGAAAAGACTTCGAATACGATCCCAAGTCGGGCGACGTGACCAGCAAGAGCGAAGTGCAAATTGATTTGCAGGCAAATCCGCAGGGAATTTCAAGTTCCGACCAGACGCCTCCAAAAGAGTTGAAAAACCCGCTACATCTGAGAACGACGAATCTTGTGTTTAACAAGAACACTGGGGATGCTTCGACACCGGAGGAACTGGATTTCAGCGTTCCCCAAGCCAGCGGTTCGGCGGTGGGCGCGAAATACACGGCGAAGGAAGGCGTGCTGACGCTGCAGTCGCAGGTAAAAATTGCGGTAAGCGGACCGGGCCAGGGCAGAATTTTTGCCGAGCAAGCGACACTGAGAAAAAATCCCCGGGAAATTGTCTTGCGCGCAGCCCGAGCCGAGTCGCTGGAGCGGCGCGGCCAGGCCGATGAACTCACACTGTTCTTACGCCAGGACAATTCGCTCGATCGGGCGCTGGGAGAAGGTCACGTGCGGATTGAATCGCTGGGGAACACTCCGACGCCAGTTAAGGCAACGAAAGCTCTTCCCGGGCCGACCACAATTACCGCCGAAGAATGTGAAATCGCGATGAAGCCGGAGAATCTGATTAAGAATGCGGTGTTCTCCGGTAACGTGCACTTGATCAATGAAAGTCCGCAGGCGGCGGAGGCTTGGGCAGGGCGCGCGAATGTGAGTTTTGCCGGACGGCACGCAATAGCGAAGGTACACGCGGATGAGCAAGTCAGGCTGAGGCAGTCGCACGGCGCGACCGAGACGCGGGACACGCACCGGCCGCTCCAGAGAGAAAATTCGCAAGACGTAGAAATCACTTCGCCCGTGATGGATTTTTTTGTAGCCGGAGGTAATCGGCTGAGCCGGGCTGAGACATTTGGTGCGCCGCAAGTTGCATTGCTTCCCGCCGATCCACAGAGCGGCCAGACGCACATAACTGCTGACAAGTTCACGGCGATGTTCGACGGGTCAGGGCAACTTTCGCAAGTGCATGGCGAAGCACACGCCCGGGTGGACACAACCAGTCCGCCGCAGAAGGGAATTGCGCAGCCGGACCGCGTCAGCACCAGCGACAGCATTGATGGATTTTTTCGTCCCGGAAGCGGTATTGAAACCATGGTGCAGCAAGGGCACTTCACCTACCGCTCAGGAACGCAGGAGGCGTTTGCCGACAAGGCGAAATACACTCCTGCGGACCAACTCGTGGCACTGAGTGGATCGCCCCGAGTTGTGGACGCGGGAATGGAAACTACGGCTCGCAATGTCAGGCTGAATCGAGCGTCGGGAGAAGCCTATGCGGAAGGGAACGTAAAAACCACATACAGCGACCTGAAGCCACAACCCAGCGGGGCGTTGCTGGCGTCATCGGATCCAATTCATGTGACGGCGCAAAGCATGATCGCGCAGAGTAATCCGCAAACTGCGACTTACAAGGGCAACGCCCGGCTGTGGCAGAACGCGAATGTGGTTGACGCGCCTACGATTGATTTCCAGAAAGACCAGCGCACCGTGGTAGCGAATTCAGACCCGGCGCACAAGGTTTCGACGACTCTGATTGGAACCGATAAGCGAGGCAAGGCCACGCCTGTCAATGTAACGGCAGCGCGTCTGACGTATCGTGACTCAGAGCGCAAAGCGCATTACGAAGGCGGCGTTACCGTTCGGAGTACCGACTTGACGATCACGGCGAGCCAGATGGATGTATTTCTCGTCCCTGCAGGTGGGGCGCCCGCAGCTCCTCAAGCGAATGCTCCTGCCAAGCTGGAAAAAATAGTCGCTTCCGGCTCCGTCCTTATTACTGAACCAAACCGGCGGGCGACCGGCGACCAGCTCACCTATATAGCATCGGATGACAAGTTCGTGCTAACCGGCGGACCTCCTAGCATTTTTGATGCCGAACATGGCAAGATTACTGGGGTTTCGTTGACTTTGTTTAGGCACGATGATAGGGTCGTCGTTGAAGGGGACAGCAGGTCGCCTGCCGTCACCCAGACGCGAATGGAACGTTAAATGCAAACGCTGGCCGCCGAAGATATTTGTAAGGCTTATCGCGGCCGCAGAGTTGTAAATGGCGTCAGCCTTCGCGTGGATCAGGGCGAAGTTGTTGGATTGCTTGGGCCTAACGGCGCTGGCAAGACCACCAGCTTCTACATGATCGTTGGCCTGATACCCCCGGATGCAGGCCGGGTCCTCATAAACGAGGACGAGATCACCGATGTGCCCATGTATCGGCGGGCGCGGCAGTTCGGGATCAGCTATCTCCCCCAAGAGGCATCGGTGTTCCGTAAGCTCACGGTCGAGGAGAACATCCTCGCTGTGCTCGAGGCGCAGCCTGTGTCGTGGCATGAACGCCGCGAGACGATGGAGCAACTGATCGATCAGTTGGGGTTAGAGCATATAAGGCAGAACCGGGGATACGCGCTTTCTGGCGGTGAGCGGAGAAGGGTTGAGATCGCAAGGGCGTTAAGCATCAATCCCAAGTTCATTCTACTGGATGAACCGTTTTCGGGGATTGATCCCATTGCGGTACTGGATTTGCAAAAAATAATCAGCAACATGAAGGCGGCTGGGATCGGCGTGCTGATTACCGATCACAATGTTCGAGAGACGCTTTCGGTGACTGATCGGGCTTACATCATTAATGAAGGCAAGATTTTCCGGCATGGAACGCCGGAGCAGCTCGGAAGCGATTCAGAAGTGCGAAGAGTTTATCTGGGAGAGAGTTTTTCGTTGGTATGAACAGCAGTTGTGCGTGACCAGTGGCCAGTTTTCCGATTGGACCACTTTACTGACAACTGACGACTGAACACTGATATGGTGCTACTCCAACCAAGGCTGAATCTGAAAGTCTCGCAGAGGCAGATTCTTACGCCCGGCCTCGTGCAGATGGTGAGTGTGCTTGCGCTCAACAAAATTGAGCTCAAAGACATGATCAATGCCGAGATGGTGGAGAACCCTGTCCTTGAAGAGCTCGAAGATTCAGTCCCTCTGCTCGACGATGTTGGTCGCAAGCAGGAAGAACGCGAGCGCGAGACCGTTACCGAGGAATCCGCTCCCACGCCCGAGAAGAAAGATTCGTTTGAGGAGATAGACTTCGGGTCGTTCTTTAAAGATTACCTTGATCCTGGCTTCCGCAGCCCCGGAGAGTTTGAAGAGATCGAGCGGCCTTCGTTTGAGAACTTCCTGTCCAAGCCCAGCACGTTAACTGATCACCTGAACTGGCAGTTGGGATCGATTCCGACCACGCCAGCAGTGCGTGAAGCGGCCGAAGTAGTGATTGGCAATCTGAACGAAGACGGGTATCTGATCGCCAGCGATGAGGAGTTGCTGGGGATAGTGCCGGCGGCAGCGCCTGAGGTCGATGCGGCGAAATCCGAGAGCGTGGTTCAGGAAGCGGTGGCACTGGGGCTGGATTCGGTGGATCTGAATGCGGCTGACGTCGGCATGCTGGCCGATGAAACGATTGCGCCTTTGGATCTTGGCCTGGGCGCGTCGAATGGGAACGGATTCTCTGTGGTGCCGGGGCTAATTTCGCCGTCGGCTGAACCGGCGGCTGCGTTGGCTGTGCCAAAAAACGAGGAGTCTGCGCCGAAGAATGGCACGCAGCCAACTTTCCAGCCGAATTTCAATCGCGAAGAACTGCACGATGCGATCGAAGTCATTCGGCAACTGGATCCGCCGGGAGTGGCGTGCCGGGATTTGAGGGAATGTCTGCTCTATCAGTTGCGTTATCACCAGGCGCAGCTGGGAAAAAATGGCAATGGCACGGCCCAGGTATTAGCCGACGCGATTGTCATCGTTGATCAGCACCTGCGGGCGTTGCAGAACAAGCAGCACCGTGAAATAGGGCGCGCGATGTCACGGCCAATTGAGGCGGTGCAGGCGGCGCTTGATTATATTCGGACTCTCGATCCGCGCCCTGGACTCCGCTACAACAAGACCCAACCGCGGCTGATTGAGCCGGACGTGGCTTTTGTGAAGCACGGGGATGAGTGGGTCGTCATGATGAATGACGATGATGTGCCCACCCTGCGCTTGAATCCGGCTTACAAGAAGCTTCTGGTCAAGGACGGAAACGACCGGGATACGCGAAATTACGTTAAAGAACGGTTCAAGAGTGCAGTCCAGCTGATCAAGAATATTGAGCAACGCAAGCAGACGATTATCAAGGTCTGTTACACCATCGTTGCACGCCAGGGCGATTTCCTGGAGAAGGGCATCGACGAACTCAAGCCGATGATGATCAAGGAAGTGGCGGAAGAGATCGGCGTCCATCCTTCGACCGTGAGCCGCGCGGTGGCCAACAAATATGCGCACACGCCACAGGGAGTTTTCGAGCTGCGCTACTTCTTCAGCGAGAGCGTGAATGGGCCGGAGGGCGGAAACACGTCACTGCTGATCCTGAAGCGGCGAGTGAAGAAGTTGATTGACGATGAAGATCCCGCCAAGCCGCTTACCGACGAACAGATCACCCGCATTCTGCAATCGCAGGGAATTCAGGTCACCCGGCGGACGGTCGCGAAATATCGCGAAGACATGCGGATTCCGAGTACGCACCAGAGACGGGTGAAGAAGTAAGGCCTGGTTTTCTGATTCCTGCCAACAAGAGCTTTTAACCGCGAAGGACGCCGAGTGGGCAGAGTATCAGGATGACTGATTGATCATTTGTTTTTTGGCGCCTTTCGGCAATTCCTTCTGTTCTCTGTCCATCACGGAGTATTCTCCTGGATACTCACCCTTACTTCGCCGCCGCTGACTTTTTCTCGACTGCCTCATAGGCTGTCGGATTCATGCAAACTTCATACAACACTTGTTCCGTCCACTGCGAGAGGTTGAAATTGGCGGTCTCGACCAGCGGAATGCGGCTGGCACGCACGACGATGCGGCGGAAGATATCTGATCCCACTGGCACCAGAGAAGAATAGAATGACGTTTCTTCGCTGCCCCAGAGCCGGGGAAATTCGAGCTCGCATTCGGTCAGCGAGATTTCTTCACGTAACCTGGCAAATGCCGCCGGACTGATCCGGATACCGCTCAGGTTGTAACGCATCGGCTCTGTACCGAGTTTTTCGCTGCTCTGAAACTCATAGACATTGAAAGGGACCAGCATGCCTTCCATGGCCTTGCGCATGCGTTTGTCGCAAGAGGAGAGGCGGTCGCTTTCATTGAGCGCGTCGGAGATCATGATGCGGTGTTCGCCGTCGAGCAGATACATGGGCACAGAGTTCTGATACGAGATGCCAATGCCGAGTTCGAGGGCCGGTAGTGCGGCGCGCTGCAGCAGGTGATTGTAGCCGCCGACCAATTCCATCATTTCACGGGCGAGGACGCAGGCGCGCGCTACCGCCAGCGCGGGTTCGCCTTCATGTTCGAGGATCGCCAAGATGATGGCATCGCCTTCAACGAATACTTTGGTGGCGTGGTATTTGGCCAGAAGCTTGTTCACCGGTTCGTAGAAGTTCAGGCTGAAGTACGAAGCCGGGTTCATATCTCGATCCAGCAACGAACGAGTTACGCGCGATGAATCGCGAATGTCGGCTTTTAGGATGACGTGTCGTACGACCGGCTTTTCCTCACCTTGCGCAGCAGCTTCAGCCGCGAGCGAAAAGTCATAAAGAGTGCCATTGAGCCGGGAAAGCTCGGACAGTTTGGGGCTGCTGATCAGGTTGATTTTTTCGATGGCGCGGTTCAGCAAGTCGAGGCGGCGCAGGTCGCGGTAGTAAAGGAGAAAATCCCGGAGAAAGCGGGCGGCGAACTTGGCCCGCTGTGAGCTGCCAGCCTGGCTGACGCGCGCCGCGGCTGATGTTAGCTGATCAAGCGACAATTTTCCGTGCTCCTCGATCAACTTCTCGACGCGATCGCGCTCCTTGCGATAAACCAGTGCGTACTTGAGTTGCTGCGGGTCCATGAGAGGAGTGAATTCTTTGAACAGCGGGAGAACTTCATAAGCGGCGACCGCGAGACTGAGGAGCGTTTCGCGATCCAGCAGGTCGATCCAAACCTGCAGGCGACTTTTATATTCTCGCTCCGACGGCTCGCCGGTGCCAACCAGTTCATGTGCGTTTTCGGGCGCACTCAGCCAGCCGTCGATCGCATTAGAGCCGCAATTCGCGGCTTCGGGGGAAACCGCACGAAGGAACTCGTACACCAGCGCGCGGACGTTGCCGATGGAATCCGGATCATTGTCGAAGCCGCCAATCAGAACATAGTGTTGCGCCTGTAGATAAGAATCGCGGCCTTCTTCGAGAAAGATGAGCTGATTCAAGAACACCTGGTAATCGGTGTTTTGGCTTTCTCCAAACAAGGAACGCCGTGTCGCGGCCAGGGTTTCGCGCTCGACCTCACGCAGGATGCGAAAGAGTTCTTCGCCAACCTGGCGCAGAATATTTTTCTTCGCAATTTGAAAAGCGGCCACGGTTTCTCGGTACTCGAGGGCTTTTTGTTGGCGGACACCCTCGTAGGACTTCAGAGTTCCACGGCAACGGTTCAAGACATGGGCGAACTGGGTATTAAGTTCGGCGCGCAGAAACTTTATTACTGCTGCCCTGGCGAGCACGTCAATGGCGAGATTGCCCTTCGCCTTGGCTTGATTGAGCGCCGATTTATGCAGTTCGAGAAGAAGCGGCTTCAGGTCTGGGTTCTTCTTTGAAAACGAGGGTAGGAATTTCGAAAGTCCAGCGCGAGCGCTGTTCCCACTTCCTCCGACTTCGGCTGAAAGGATGATCTCAACGTTGCCGAACTTGGCAATCAGATTAGCGATCTGCGCTCGCGTCGATTCGCAGAACGAGGGGCTCAGCCATACGTCGTGGCGGACATTGTCGATGCCCAGTTGCAGGCCATCAAGATTCAGCGCAGGCGAATAGGTGGCCAGCCGCGGCGGCGGAACTTCGGCCGGAGTTCCGAGTTTGAAGATAGGAATGCGTGGCACGGATGTGTTGAGCCCGGACCCGACTCGGCGCGGGGGACAGCCATTTCCGCTTGAAATCTGGCGCCGAGCCGACCGGTAAATTGAGGGTACTACGGGTATACGTCAGGGCAATGTTACGCAAGTTATACGGCTAAGGGGGTGTACGACTGGACATGTACAAGCGCATCAAATTTTTAGGAACAAGCCTTTGCGATACAGTAGCGCCATCGCAACCCAGCACAGCCCGACATACACGACCGCATACAGCAATGAGGCGTTGGCGGGATTCAGAAGCGGGGCGAATACCCGGGCATAGACATAGTCTTGAAGGTTCATGGTCCCGAAGTTCGCGGTGTGGATGCGAACGCTGTCCGCGGTGGCCGATAGCGCTTCGGCAAAGCAGTATGCCGCGATAGCGTTCTTGCCGAATACCAAGATCGGCTTCGTCCAGCCCGCCCGGTACTGCTTTATATCAACCAGCCAATAGAACAGAGTGAGAAAAACGAGCGCCAGACCGGTGGTGAAGAGTACGAACGAACTGGTCCAAAGTTTTTTGTTGATGGGAAACCAGAGATGCCAGGTGCGTCCAGCGATGATTGCGCAAACGCCGACTGCGACCATTGCCAGCACTTTCACTTTGGCAGAACGCGCCGTGCGCAACCACTTGCCGGTAAGTAGACCCGCCAAGCAAGAGGCGACGGCGGGAATCGTACTCAGGACGCCTTCAGGGTCGCGAGTCTTTTCGTAAAGATGGCCCATCAGCAACTTGCGGTCGAGCCAGGCGACGATGTTGCGGTCGGGATCAAGCAGCGGAATGTCGTGCGTAGGAATCCCAAAGCCCGGCACAGGCACGAATCGCATCAGGATCCAATAACCCAAGAGGCAGGCAAGCGCAACCGCCAGTTGAGTACGCCAGTCCGTCCATAGTTCAAGAATGGCCGTAATCACGTAGCAGATCGCGATGCGCTGCAGCACGCCGTAGATGCGAAGATGCGAGTTGAAGTGATCGGGAAATCCGTGGAGGACTACACCGATCGCGAACAGGGCAAGTCCTCGCCACAAGACATGTTTGAAGAGATGCGGCCGCGAATCGCCGCGGCGCAGGCGCGAACTGAATGAAAAAGCCATCGCCACGCCAACAATGAAAACGAAGAAGGGAAACACCAGGTCAGTTGGCGTCCAGCCATTCCAGTGGGCGTGCTCCAGAGGCCAGTACGAGGACGAGCCATCGCCGGGGTTGTTCACCAGAATCATTGCGGCAATCGTGATTCCGCGAAACAGGTCGAGAGACATCAACCTCGTGGTCTCAGGGGATTGTGAGAAGGTGGTTGTAGTTGCAGCCGGGGCGATTGTTGTAGCTGTAGGCATGAGTAGTTTCAAGCCAGCTGCGAATTTTAGCACTTACTGCTCGGGGATGATTGTCCAATTTATCCGACGCCAGGCGCCGGTGTGGGGTCCGCCCGTTGTCCTTACGGCGCCTCAATCAATTCCATTTTACCGTCGCGGGTGCGATGCAGGACCATCACCTTGCCTTTGGGGTCGCGGAAAACGAAGACGTCGCGATCGCGGAAGTGAGCTTCTTTGATGGCCTCTTCGAGAGTCATGGGACGCATGGCGACGGCCTGATCAGTGCGCACCAGGTGCACTTCGGTCGATTTCGCGACCGCGGGAAACTTGTGTACTACCATCTCGACCGGTTCCGGATCAGGGGTTGGCGCCGCAGCTTGACTGGAAGCTTCGGGTTTAGCTTTGCCATTCCACTTACCGTGACTGCGTCGTTTTTTAGTGATGATGCGGGTCTTGTTGCGTACCGCTTGTTTTTCAAGGTGCTCGAGGGCTTCACCGATGGCGGCATTCATGTCGCCGGCTTGAGCTAGTCCGACCAGCGGTCCGATGCGCGAGTTGACGGTGATCTCCGCCTTGTGACGGCGTTTTTCGACAGCCAGAATTACCTTGGCGTCAAATTTATTGCGAAGGATCTTGCGGATTTTGGCGAGGCCGGCTTCAACTTCTTTGCGATTGGCGGAAGTAACTTCGTAGTGCCTGCCAGTATATTCCACATCCATGAGTCCCCTCCCTGGTAGGTGCGGCACTGCTGGTGATGCGAAATCAGCAACCCTAAACTACTGACCAGCGCGCAGGGGCGAGATGAGCAAGCTGCTAACCCGCCGTTTGCCTTCTGATTTTTCGATATTGAAACCAAGATCCATGGAATTTTCGGAGCTGGATGCACCTGCAAGAATTCCCGCCAGTGCGTGATACGACCTTCCGAGCTCGCTGGTTTCATGGTAAGCAACTGGGCTGCCTTTATCTATGGCCGGACCGGCGGAATGAAAACTGTTGGGCAGCTTCCATAAAAGTTTGCAATTGGTGACCTTCTGAATATCTTCGTCGTCGAAGCCGGGGATTTTCTTGAACCGGTTCACGACCAGGCGCACGCGATCGCGCCCGCTGCCTTGTTCCAGAAAAGCGTGCATGCGACCGGCGCTCCACAAGGAAACCACATCGGCCTGGGTCACCAGCAGCACGGCATTGGCAAGATCGGCGATCATTCGGAACAACGAATCCGCGCGGTTCGAGCAATCAATAATCACATACTCGAAGTGCGAAACCAGGAGATCGAAGAGCCTCGCAAGTTCAGCGGCAGAGGGGGTGAGTTGCAGTGGCTGCTGGGTTCCCGCGAGCAGATGCAACCCGCCTTTACACTCGGTGACAAAGCTCTGCAAAAGCGCCGAATCCATGCGATGCAGGTTTTGCAGCGCGTCAGATATTCCAAATGGCGGGCGTACGTTCAGGTGCAATGCGGCATGGCCGAGTAAGGCGAAATCCACCAGCACGGTGCGGCCGTGCGACTGTTGAAGAGAGACCGCAGTATTGACCGAAACCGTAGTGGCTCCGGCGCCGCCCTTGGAATTCGTGACCGCCAGAATTCGCGCGCGGCCGGTCGCCCCGCGAGCTTTGGAACGAGAAGAGGAAAAACGGCGCAAAGCGTCTATGAAGGCGTCCGTGCTCGACTCGCGTTCCAGATATTCACGGGCGCCGGAGCGCATAGCGGCAACAATGACTGAGGGCTCATTCATGGAGCCGGCGGCGAAAACCGCTATTTGCGGTACGTTCGCATGAATGAGTTCAATGGCCTGCATGGCGCGAGCAGTGTCGCGCGGAGCAATATCCACTACGACGACTTCAGTACGGGTTTCCTGTATTCGACGGATAGCTGCGTCGGAAGGTCCAGCCGGGAAGCTGCCATGGGCGATAACCACCCGGCCTAACTGAGTCGCTTCAATACGCTGCTGCAAGTGCGCGAGGCGTTCCGGATTTTCAGAAAGGACACTGACGGCGATTTCGTGCATAACGGTACTTCTGGTTGCTCAGCTTACGTCCAGCTCAGCTTACATCAATGGTACGGGTGGAGGGTAACCAAGCCAAGTGACCTCCGTAATCGCACGACAGCAAGGCACTGAGTTGCGTCACGGACAAAGGACTTCCGCACGGAATCGAAGACTATCGTCCAGTCGACAGCGCTCAGAAACTATTTTATGCAAATCAGGCTGCGTGGGGAAGCAGGAAACGTTGGAAAAGGTCCTTTAAGGCCTGGACGCGTGAATTTCACCGGCGGGATGCAACTGCAAGGGAGTGAGTTCACGGGGAACGAAGTCGTAGTGTTCGATCTTGACGGCGACGGCCGGTTTGCTGCGGGCATGGTCCGGTTCGAGACGAAGGACCTTCGTACGGCAACGAACGCACATATCTTCGCCCAAGGTAATCTCTGACGGCATGACGAGCGTGACGTCAACAGACTGGCCGGCGACCAAAGGGAAATCTGTCCATAGGAGCGCGCCCCGGGAGCTCAAATCCAGAGTGAATCCTGTACCGGTAGCGCCGTCTGATGTCTTCAGCAACACCGGCACCTGATATTGAGTGAAACGATGTCCGCAGCGGCGTTCGATACGGGTTGGTTCGGCAGTGGCCATTATTGCCGGATAAATGTACGCCAGAAAAGGCAGTTGGGGAAGTCACAAAAAAGTGAATAGTGGGACGGAAGGCGTTTGCATCAAGTCACCAGGACGCCGCATCATAAAACGACCAAAGTGTCCTCCTCGAGCACGCCAGAACAGAATGCTTCCGGACCCGAAAATCAAGCAAAGCCGCCGCTTTGGCGGCTGCCGGTTACGTTGCGGGCCATGCGGCACCGCAATTTTCAGCTTTTCTTCGGCGGGCAGCTAATCTCCTTGATCGGCACCTGGATGCAAAATGTTGCACAGGCGTGGCTCGTGTATCGCCTTACGGGTTCGTCACTGCTGCTGGGGTCGGTCACCTTCGCGGGACAATTTCCAGTCTTTCTGACCTCTCCCCTGGGCGGCATTGCTGCCGACCGGTACAACCGCCATCGCGTCGTGATTGCGACGCAGACCGCATCCATGGTTCTGGCCTTTGTGTTCGCGGGGCTGACGCTGAGCCATCGCATCACGGTTTCCGAAATTTTCGTGCTGGCGATCCTTCGCGGAATTGTGAACGCTTTTGATATTCCAGGCAGACAGGCGTTTCTGGTGGAAATGGTGGGGAAGGAAGATCTCATCAATGCTATTGCGCTGAATTCGTCGATGTTCAACGGCGCGCGCATCATTGGACCCGCGATCGCCGGAATCGTGGTAGCAAAAATCGGCGAGGGATGGTGCTTTTTTTCGGATGCGGTGAGCTACATCGCGGTGATTGTTGGTCTGCTGATGATGCAGGTTTCGCCGCGAGAAATAAAAGCGATGGGATCACCGATCGAGCACGTGATCGAGGGATTCCGGTTTGTCCGCGAGACCGCACCGATACGCGCGTTGCTGCTTTTACTCGGCTTGGTAAGCCTGGTGGCCATGCCCTATACCGTCCTTATGCCGGTCTTTGCAGACCGCATTTTGCATGGCGGGCCTCGCGGGCTGGGCATCCTGATGGGAGCGACCGGCCTGGGCGCGTTGCTGGGGGCACTTACACTGGCGACTCGAACCGGGGTACAAGGTCTTGGCCGCTGGGTGACACTTTCGTGCGCGGGATTTGCGATATCGCTGATTGTCTTCAGCCTATCCAACAATTTCTGGCTTTCGACCGCCCTGCTCGTACCGGTTGGCTTCTGCATGATGCTGCAAATGTCTGCGTCAAACACATTGATTCAGGCGATGGTGCCCGACGAATTGCGCGGCCGGGTAATGTCTGTTTATTCCATGATGTTTATGGGAATGGCGCCGTGGGGGGCGCTCATGGGGGGAGCGATTGCCGATCGGTTGGGCGCGCCGGTGGCGGTCAGTGCCGGCGCAGTAGCGGCCCTGGGTGGAGCGGCTATCTTCGGATTGCGACTGCCGAAGCTTCGGGTAGAGGCTCGGCGACTGATCATTGCGCAGGGCATGGTGGGCGGAGACCCGGCCGAGGAGATGACGGCGAGAGTCGTCGAAGATTAAAACGGCAAAAAAGAAAGCCCCGGAATCTCCGGGGCTGCCGCATTACCCGCGCGACGACGGCTAGAAGGACAGCGTCGCCTTGACCTGAATGAGGCGTGGCGAGGCGTCTCCGCCGAGGAACGATCCAAGAATGCTGGTCGGCACGCTTACGGTATTAATGATCTGGCCGAACGTGGAACTGGAAATATTGGCGTCCGGCTGATCGAAGTTGGGATGATTAAGGATATTGAAGAACTGCAAGCCGATTCCGAGATTGCTGGCTTCGGTGATCGGCAAATGGAAGTTCTTCATGACGGTCAGGTCGGTGTCGAAGAAGTGCGGACCCCAGACCTGATTGCGCCGCTGATTACCCCAGCCGTTGATAGCAGGGGTGAACTGCGAAGCGCCATCGAGGCAGGGAGTGTTGACCGCGTTGCGAGTGCAGACTACAGGGCCAGAGCCGTTATAGTTTGCGAACACGGGATCACCGGCGCTGATGCCGTAATTAAAGCCATTCAGAGTGCTGCTGGCATTGTCATCGTAGGCGGTGACTGGAAGGCCTGAACGCGTGAACAACGTGCCTGAAACTGTCCAACTGGCGATGGCTCCTCTCCAGCCGCTCAGCTTGGGCGTGGTCCAAACGTAGTTGAGGCTGGCATAGTGGCGAACATCGTAATCTGCATTGCCGTAGTTGTAACGCTTGTAATTGAACGGATCCTGCGGATTCAGAGTGCTCTCGTTGGTGTTGAAGTTGTAGGGCAAAATCCCCGCATTGGAAACGATGTCCAGAGCGTGGCTATAGGTGTAATTAGCGGAGAATTGTAGTGAGGAGAAACGGCGCTGCAACGACACGGTCACACCGTTGTAGTTGCCGACATTAGAGCTGCCAATCTGAGTCACGGTCCCGAAGCGGGGATCAGGTGTCGTGGTTGGCAGATCGGAGAACTGGGCCGAGGTGGCGCCCAGACTTCCCAGACAGACAGCGTCACAAAACGCATTCAAGCCGGCGTTCTGAAGCGGGCCGTAAATTTGATGGTTGCCGACGTAGTTGATGCTCACCGACGTCTTCTGCCCGAATCCCTGCTGCAATTCGAGGTTCCACTCCTGATATTGCGGAGCATGAACAGAGCGCTCGGAATTGAATACTGATGGCGGCACGAAGAAAGGGTTAGATCCGCTGATGCTGCCGAGGGTCCCGCCATTCGCGAACCCGGTAACGAAAGAGGAGTTGGCGCCCGACGCGAGTCCTTGAACATCCCCCGCCACACCCGGAGCCAGAGTGCCCGGCCCAACGAAGAATTGGTTGTAGAGCGGAGGATTGTTCAGGAAGCTGTCAGCCACCGTGGCGGGGAAGAAGTCGTGGAAAATTCCAATTCCGCCGCGAATCACGGTGTTGGTTCCAGCGCCGCGTGGGGTCCAGGCAAAACCGAGACGGGGTTCCCACCCGATGGCTGTGTAATAGGGCAGAGCGGAATGTATTCCGGTTTGTATTGCCATGTTGTAGGGCTGATTGACGTCATGTGAAACGTTGGAAAAGCTACCGGTAAGCCGGGCGAAGCAATCGGTCTGGCAAACGGGGTTGGAATCGTGCTCGGCCCGCAGTCCAATGGTTATCTTTAAAGTCGGACGAACTGCCCATTCATCCTGCGCATACACTCCCAATGAGTACAGGGCAACAGGCTGTGTGGGTCGAGTGTTGAAGGCTTGGGTAAACAGTCCCGCCGTTCCCGAGAAGAAGCTGGCCTGATCTTCACCAATAATTTCTCCGGTAGTAAACAAGCCGGGGGAATAATCGGTGATGTCATTGCGTCGGAAATTGATTCCGAACCGCAGATTGTGAGCGCCGTAAACTTTCGACAAGTCGTCAGCAATCTGGTACTGGGTTACATTTCGGCCTTGAGGCCAATCGTTCAGATCGCGGCCAAGATCATAGAAGGTACCACCGCTGAAACGCAGGCGATAAGGCATGAGAGCAGTGGCCGCGGCCATATCAGCGGGCTTGAAAATCGCGCTGTACCAGGATCCAGAAAGAATGAACTGATTGGTGGCGCTGCCGCTGAAGGTATGGGTTTCGTTCAACTGGCCTTCATACTGGGGCTGGGTGCTCTGCGCATTGAATACGCTGTTGATGGGATCGGTGTAGGTGGCTTGGACGCCGTGGTCACTGCGGAAGTGGACATAGGCGCGATCGTTATCGCCGATATTCTGGTCCACGCGCGCAGTAAGCAGCCACTCATGGGTGAAGTTGCCCGCGGTGGAGCGGAATGCCAGGGCGCAAGGGTTGCCTCCCAAACTGAGAGTGCCGTCACAACCGTCGCTGCCTCCCGGAATCGGGCCTGCATTTGCTGCACCTGGCGCGGAGTTGTAGAGATTAAAAATGTTCTGGTAGAAGGGCAATTGGGCCGGAGAAGTGGCCGAGATGTTAGCCAGGGTAGCCGACTGAAATGCCGGACTTGGAATCTGGGTCAACGTGCTGGTGGGCAGCAGCACGCGGAGACCTTCGTAATCCACAAAGAAGAAGGTCTTGTTCTTGATAAGCGGGCCGCCGACGGAAGCCGACCATTGATTGGCATTGGAGAAAGGTGGGCGATTGGGAGTACTTGGGTCGCCGTCACCCAGTTGCGCTTGCTTATTGAACCAACTGTTGGCGTTCATGGCGCGGCCGTTCCAGAAATAATTGACGTTGCCGTGCCAGTTGTTGGTGCCGGATTTGCTGACGTAATTTACATTGGCACCGGCCAGGCCGCCATATTGCGCCGAGTATCCGTTGTTCACCACTGAGACTTCCTGAACATCATTCTGGCCGAGCAGAAGATTGGTAGCTCCGGAGTTGTTCAGGTTTAGAAAAGGATCATTCTCATTCATTCCGTTGACGGTGAAAAGATTCGAGGTCGCCGGAAGGCCGAAGGTGGCGGAGTTGCCGTATCCGGCCTGGGTGTTCATGACTGCGCCGGGCGCGGTCTGGACGATGTAGCTGAGATCGTTACCGGGGTTGGGGACGAGTTCAACCTGTTCGGGGGTGAAGGTGGTGGAGATGTTCCCATTCTCGGTTTGCACCACGCCACCCTCTGCCGTCACTTCCACTGTCTGTGAGGACGCGCCGACCGCGAGTTGCATATTCATGCTTGTGGCTTGACCCACAACCACGGTAACGGTTCGCTCCGCATTCTGAAATCCTGCCGCATTGACCGTAACCGTGTATTGACCAGGAGTCAGCAAAGAAAATCTGTAAACGCCGGATTGATTGCTCGTGGCATTTTGCGTCTGCCCCGTGCCATTGTTCTTCAACGTAACCGTAGCATTCGGAATGACAGCGCCGGAGGGATCAGAAACGATTCCGGTGATATCGCCAGAAACTAAGGACTGTGCTGCTGCGCCGATTGTGACAAAGGCGGCAAAGATAGCGGTCAAAAAGAAAAGCAGGATTGATCGTGCACGCATGTTCGGGCCTCGAAAGCTAAGAATTTGCAAACTAAATATGCAAACCGTATGCCAATTTGGCGCCGAAGAGTTGTGGTGAAAATAGTGGATTTATCACGATCGGAGTTGCTGCCGCGAATTGCTGGATGTGGAAATTCGGAGCTGGCTTCACGATTGTGAAGCGTGAGTGGCTGGGGATACAGGACGTAATCAGGAAATACATGAAACAAGGTAGTCGAAAATTAGTGCAGAGTTCGCGGGTGATAAAACATCTTAACGACAGCCGATAAAGACCCGAACAGCGAACTGTCGTTGTCGCTCGGAGAAAGCGGTAGATAAGTAAACGTTACAACGAGCATTGCCAGGGCGAACAATGCCAGCCAGCGTCGTGCGGGTGTGATGTCCGGCCACTCGGTAACTGCGGGGTGACGCATGCCGCTTACGCGCAGCAGAATGGCCCAGACAATCCAGCCTGTCCAGAAGAAAAGCGCAAGCGGGATCAGGGCGAGGATCGTAATGCGCGAAATTGTACGATGTGAGCGCGGCGAAACTGCGAAGACGATGTGGCCGCCATCGAGTTGGCCGCCAGGAAGCAAGTTCAGCGAAGTTGCGAACATTCCCACCCAGGCAGCAATCGCGACCGGACTCAGATACAAGCGAGACAGGGGTACGCTGGCGACCGGATTGAGTGGGTTCATTACCGCAAGCCCCTTCTGCACCAGACCGAAAATCAAGGGATATCCCAACTGAATGCGCGGCAAAGCGACTCCGAAAGGAGCGACATGTGAATGTCCGAGCGAAAAGAACAGAACGGGAAGAGCGACTGCAAATCCTGCGATCGGCCCTGCGATTCCGATATCGAACAAGATCGCGCGCGAGCGCAGTGGAGAGCGAATACGGATGAAAGCGCCAAGCGTGCCGATCAGAGTTGGGAAAGGAATGAAAAACGGCAGCGTTGCTGAAATACGATATCTCAGGCAATAGAGATAATGACCCATTTCATGGGCCAGCAAAATAGACATTAAGGTCAGCGAAAAGGGAACGCCCAGGAGTAAGTGACGTCCCTGTAATGCCCACAAAAAGGGAAAGATACTGTCGTCGAGAAGAAAGGGTGGCAGTCCGTGCTGGAAATTCCACTCAAGGCGAGCGCCGACAACCAGCGTGGTGAAAAACGTTACCACCAGAAGAAGAATGTGGAGCCAATATCGCTGGCGTGGGCGAGTCACATATACGACTTGCTGATCACTCGGAGAATAGACTTCATTGGGAACGAGAACCTGCTGGGAGTCGTGGTCTGACATCGCGATTTAATTGATTGTAAACTGCGGATGACGATGAGATGAAACAGGGCCTATGGAACACAATCTGGAACATACGATACCGCTTCTTAGCCGAACTCCCGCCACTCTCAATGCTTGGCTGCGCGACCTGCCCGAGGAGTGGACGCTTCGAAATGAAGGCGAGGGCAGCTGGAGTGCGTTCGACATTGTCGGCCATCTGATTCATGGCGATCGCACCGACTGGATGCCGCGGGCGCGAATAATACTTGAGTGCGGCGAGGTTAAGCCGTTCGAGCCGTTTGATCGGATGGGGCAAGTGCGCGAAAGTGAGGGGAAGTCACTGTCGCAGTTGCTGGATGAATTTACCCGGTTGCGGTCAGAAAAGATAGCGGAACTTCGTGGTTTGAGATTGCAGCCGCAGGACTTCGGGCGGCGTGGGCTACATCCATCGCTCGGAGTCGTCACCCTGGCCCAGTTGTTGGCCACGTGGGCGGCGCATGACTTGACCCACCTGCATCAGATTTCGAGAGTTATGGCGTATCAATACCGGGATATTGTCGGGCCATGGAGTAAATACCTTGGCGTGTTGCACTGCAATGGGCACGGCTCATAAATACGATTCCCTAGTCACTAATCGGTAATCATCGCACCCTTCATGGGATTACTCACATCCAATCATTACCGTATAATTTAATCATCCCCTCACATTTCAGAACCTGTGCGGGTTGGCGCTTTGGCGCCTGCAATAACGTGATGGCAGGAAGGACCCGTTAGTCAATGGCTACAACCGATGTGGGGCTGCACGAAGCCGCTGGCGGCGCGGCGCGGGTGCCAGTCGTCAACGACATGAGCATCCAGGTGGCGACGGCGAATGGCAGCGGTTCGCAGAGCTCGAATACTGTACTTCTCCGCAGCATTTTCCAGATGGGTATTCCGGTTTCCGGCAAAAACCTGTTTCCGTCGAACATTGCCGGACTCCCGACCTGGTATACCATTCGCGCAAACAAAGACGGCTACGTCGCCCGCAAGAAAGAAATCGATCTTCTGATCGCCATGAACCCGGAGACGGGCCGCGACGACGTAATGGCGCTGGCTCCCGGGGCGGTGGTGCTGTATGACGAGCCGCTCAAGCTGGATTCCCTGCGCAGTGACCTGATTTTTTATTCAGTGCCCTTCGACAAATTAGTCGCGCCGGTGTGCCCAGAGGCCAAGCTGCGGAAGCTGGTCAAGAACATGATTTATGTCGGGGTAGCGGCCAGGCTGCTCGATTTAGACATGGCCGAAGTGGAAAAGGCCCTGCGCAAGCAGTTTGCAAAAAAGGTGAAGGCCGCGAATCTGAATCTGGCAGCGGTGCAAGCGGGGTTTGACTACGCTAATGCGAGCCTGACTAAGGCTGATCCGTTCCGGCTGGAACGGATGAACAAGACCCAGGGCAAGATCATCATCGATGGCAATGCAGCTTCCGCGCTAGGCTGCGTTTTCGCCGGATGTACGGTGCTGAGTTGGTATCCGATCACGCCATCGTCATCGCTGGCCGAGAACATGATCGAGTACCTGAAGCGCTTCCGCATTGGGCCGGACGGAAAGGCTACATTTGCGGTGGTGCAGGCGGAAGATGAGCTCGCGGCCATCGGCATGGTGATCGGCGCAGGTTGGGCGGGTGCACGGGCGATGACGACGACCTCGGGGCCTGGCATCTCGCTGATGTCAGAATTTGCCGGACTGTCTTATTACGCCGAGATTCCGGCCGTGGTATGGGACATTCAACGAGTAGGCCCGTCAACCGGTCTCCCCACTCGCACCTCGCAGGGTGACATTCTCTCAACTGCCTTTTTGTCGCACGGCGACACTAAACACGTGATGCTATTTCCGTCATCTCCACACGAGTGTTTCGAGATGGCGATGAACGCGTTCAATCTTGCAGAACAGTTACAGACGATCGTTTTCGTCATGTCGGACCTCGATCTTGGCATGAATAATTGGATGTCCGATCCGTTCCCATACCCGAAAACGCCGATTGAACGAGGCAAGGTGCTGACCAAAGAAGACCTCAGTAAGCTGGGGGGATTCTCAAGATATAAGGACGTGGACGGCGACGGCGTAGGTTACCGGACTCTGCCGGGTACTGAACATCCCGCGGCGGCTTATTTTACTCGCGGCAGTGGACACAACGATAAAGCGTTGTACAGTGAACGCCCGCAGGATTACGAAGCCAACATGGAGCGTCTGCAGCGGAAGTTCGAGCATGCGCGCGGGCTGGTTCCGGCGCCGGTCTCTGAAACCATGCCCAATGCGGAGATTGGAATCATCGCGTTCGGCAGTTCGCACTGGGCGCTGACCGAGTCACGCGATCAGTTGCGGGATGAATATAAAGTTGCGACCGACTACCTGCGTATTCGAGCCTATCCGTTTGCACATGAAATCGCAGACTTCGTCCGGACGCACAAGCGCGTTTATGTAGTCGAGCAGAACCGCGATGCGCAGATGATGTCGCTGCTTAAACTCGATCTTGACAACGAACTGGCGCCGAAGTTGCGGAGCGTAGCGCGATTGGATGGCCTGCCACTCGATGCGCGTTCGGTCACCGACGAAATTATCGCGATGGAGGGAAAGTAATGGCCACCACGCCAGTTGCACCAAAGACAAATCGCCTGGGATTGGCCGTGCTGGATTATCGCGGCGGCAAGACGACGCTCTGCGCGGGTTGCGGCCACAATGCGATCTCGGAACGAATTATTGACGCGCTGTATGAAATGGGAGTGCAACCGGAGCGGGTGGCGAAGCTGAGCGGTATCGGATGCTCGTCGAAAAGTCCGGCGTATTTCCTGTCACGCGCGCACAGCTTCAATTCGGTCCACGGCCGGATGCCTTCGGTGGCAACCGGAGCGGTCCTGGCGAATCGCAGTCTGATGGCGCTCGGCGTCAGTGGAGATGGCGACACTGCATCGATCGGCATTGGTCAGTTCGTCCACCTGATGCGGCGCAATCTACCGATTATTTACATCATCGAAGATAATGGCGTTTACGGTCTGACCAAAGGCCAATTCTCTGCGACCGCTGATCTGGGATCAAAGCTGAAAACCGGCGTGGTTAACGAACTTCCGCCGATCGACACCTGCGAGTTGGCCATTTCTCTCGGCGCAACGTTTGTTGGACGGTCATTTTCCGGCGACAAGCGCCAACTGCATGCCATGCTGAAGGCAGCAATCGCTCACAGTGGGACGGTGCTGCTGGATGTGATCTCGCCCTGCGTGACCTTCAACGATCATGAAGGTTCGACCAAGTCCTACAAGTACGCAAAAGATCATGACGAGCCGCTGCAGGAGATCAATTTTGTTCCCGTATTCGAGGAAATCTCCGCCGACTACGATCCCGGCACGACCATGGAAGTAGAGATGCACGACGGTTCACGGCTCCTGCTGCGCAAGTTGGAAGAGGATTACGATCCCACCAACAAAATCCGTTCGATCACCCGCTTGAATGAGGCCAAAGAAAAAGGCGAAATGCTTACCGGAGTTCTGTACGTGAACACGAAGGCGCCGACGTTCATCGACGTGTTGAACATTACTGATGACGCGCTGGCAACTTTGCCGACGTCGGTCACGCGTCCGGGGCCGGAGGTTCTCGATCAAGTGATGGAGGAGCTGCGATAGATTCCCATCTAACGCGGCCGAACGAACCGGCTAGGGAGTGGGATTCGAAGCAAAACTGGCGCGGGCGTAGTATCCCTTGCGGGAATAAACCCTTAGCTTATGCCCGGATTTCTGTGCAGTGATGTTGATCGGCCGGTACTGATCGTCATGTTTCAACAGCGCCGGCTTGTATAACAGCGCATACCTTCCGCGGATGAATTCCTGCAGATCGGAAAGGCTTTTGTCCAGGTTGTTGATCGAGCCGGGGACAAAGCTGGTCCCCCCGGTGCGTTCAGCCAAATTCTTCAGTGCGCGGTCGCCGAGAATGGCACTGTCGAGAAAAGCGGTGGAGAGGTAGCGCACGTCGTTGGTGCTGACCGTGTAGATGGTTACGTCTTTGTGTTCTGAAGCCTCAATGGCGTGCTTGAGGGAGTTGCGGCTGGAGTTGTCACGGCCGTCGCTGATGACCACCAGCACCTTGGCGACGGGTTGAGCCTCGGTTTTTTCTGAGAGCTTGTTGGCGGCGAACTCGACTGCGTCCCACAATGCGGTGCCGCCTGCAGGAGCCAGGCTGCGGATACCGTCTGTGATCTGCGCGGTATCTGAGGTGAAGTCCTGTACCAGGAGCACGGAATTGGAGGCACCCACGACGAACGCAGTGTCATCTTTTTTAGTAAGGACTTTCTGCACGAAATCGCTGGCGGCCGACTGCTCGAAGGAAAACCGGCCCTTTACTGATTCGCTGGTATCGATTATCAAGCCCAGGCGCAACGGCAGTTCAGATTCGGTGCGAAATGCAACCACTGAAGCCGGAGGCTTTCCAGCGTCGCGCACCGTGACCTCTGACTGCACTAAATCCCGAATGGGCTTGCCATGGTCAGTCGCAACGAACAGGACAGATACTTCGTCCACATGGCTGTGCAAAGTCCAGCCGCGTTCTCCAGCCTTGGATGCACCCGGCGCCTCCGAGAGCGACATGGTGGCAGCGTCGCAGCTTTCACAAATGGCCTCGGCTTCGGTGACCTGCTGCTGTTCTTTTTTGTCCTGAGTCGCTTGCAAGGCGATTTGCGCTTTGAAGGCTGCTTCGGCTGGATTGGTGTCATCGGCTGACGCGGGCTTGAGTGAAGCAGACGGTGTTTCAGGCCTGTTCTCGGTTTTCAGCTGCTGCAACAGATCGCGCGCCTTAGCAGCGGCAGGAGATTTTGGATCTTCGCTGATCAATTTGCTCAGTTCCGCGCTGGCATGGTCAGCATCATTTTGGTGGTCCCACGCGGCAGCTGCGTAAAAATGAACGATGGAGTGCCCTGGCTCCTTAGTATCGTGAGCTTTCTCTGCGGTTTCTGCGCTGGCCTCATAGTCCTTGTTCATAAGTTCGGCGTAAGCCAGCAAAGTCAGGACCTGCAGATCGAGAGGCGCAATGGCCGAGGCTTTCTGGGCTGCGACTTGGGCAGCGGAATAATGGTGAAGAGCGGTTTCGGCGTAAGCCAGGTTCAGAAAGGCGAGAGGAAGGTGAGGATCGAGAACCGCGGCTTTAGCGAATTGTTGCCGGGCTTCATCGTTCCGATCCAGTCCAAGATAGGCGGATCCCAGGGCATTGTGCGCAGCCACGTAGTCGGGATAAGTGGCTAAAGCTTTCGCCAGATGCTCGATGGCGGCCTGATAGTCTTTGCGGCTGTAAAACTGATAGCCCTTTTCGAACTCTTTCTTTGCGTCTTTTGGTGCTTTTAGATCCAATTGGGAGACCATTAGTGCCGGGTTCTGCAGGGGACTGGTTTGATGTTCGGGATCGGTGAACATCATTCGGGAATTAAGCTGAGTCAAGCCAGACGCGGAAATGTCAAAGGGAGCAGTGCCATCGCGATGATTAGAAAAGCTGTCAATTGTCGGGCCACTTAGCCCCGGACCGCCGAGCGACTGCGCGAGAGCCGTAGGTGCAAGCAAAGCAAGAAACGCAAGGACAACCGTCCCCCGGCAAGCGGTGTGGCTCATTCACGGACTCCAGGACACTACCTCGGAACCCCATCAGGCAGGTCGGAACAAGTATATTCCTGCCCGGAAACCACCATCAACCTCTCTTCGAGCTACCCCTTCACGCGCAGGCATTTTACTGGCATTATGCTTATGCACACTAAAGCGCGCCATGGCTGCTCAAACTATCATCGGCCCTATTTCGGGGATCGGATCGGGAGTGTTTCCCAGCCTGATCTTTGTCCACGGAAATGAACAACGCACCCTGTACCTTGACCATAGCCCGTTCAGCATCGGACGAAAGGTCGAAAAGGACCTGGCGATACCCGATCCCCGGGTTTCCCGCGACCATGCCCTGATCGTTTCCGAAAGCGGCAAGTTCTACGTCGAAGACCAGGGCAGCAAGCATGGAACCTTTGTCAACGGCGAACGTGTGCAGCAGCGCAAGGCGCTGGAGCGTAATGATCGGCTGGAGTTCGGCGCCCGCGATACTATCTACGCAGTCTTTCATCCCCAGCACGTTACGACGAATACGGCGCGCGATTTTCTCAGCCAGATCTCCGGCATTCAGATTTCGAACGAAGTCACCGACCTGGAGAAGCTGACGATTTTTCTCGAAGCTGCACGCAAACTGAACACCACCGGCGTGCTGGACGAGATCCTGCTTACGCTGCTCGACGTCACGCTGAAGCTGACCGGCGGCGAGCGCGGCTACGTATTCCTCAGGACAGCGGAAGGTAAGCTGCGTCTGGCTGCGGGGCGGAACTCGAAGGGCGAGCTGCTGCTCGACGACACGACAATTTCCCATTCCATTCTGGAAGACGCAATGCGGGCCAATTCGGAATTTCTCCTCAGCGACACAAGCCGATCGATAGATCTTTCGGGACGGCAAAGTATCGTTGCCTACGACCTGCGAACAGTGATTTGCATTCCCTTGCGCAGACTTCAGGTGCAAACACGCGGACGGGGTGGCGACACCGCGCCTACGGGCGAAGCGCTCGGCGCGCTGTATGTCGATTCACGATTTGCCTCGCGTGATATTTCGAAGGTCAGCGGAGACATTCTTCATGTGGTGGCGACCGAAGCGGCGTCGCTGATCGAGAACGCGCGGCTGGTGCAGGCGGAAGAAGAATCGCGGCGCTATCAGCAGGAGCTTTCGATTGCGGCGTCTATCCAGCACGGTCTCATGGCAGTGACCATCCCGGATGTTCCATTTGCTCGTCTGGATGGCAAAAATCTATCCTGCAAAGAAATCGGGGGAGATTTTTTTGATGCCGTGAATACGGATGATGGGCTGGCAGTGGTTCTTGCGGATGTTGCGGGCAAGGGAGTTTCCGCCGCGCTGCTGGCTTCAACTCTGCAGGGAATGATTTATTCGCAACTGGTCGCGCATACACCGCTCACGGACATCGTCGGTTCCGCCAACCGCTTTCTTACCAGCAAACATATCGGGGAAAAGTACGCCACCGTTATCATCGCCCGTTTGCGACGCGACGGGGAACTCGAATACGTGAATTGTGGTCACGTTCCGCCGCTGCTGGTTTGCGGAGGAGAAGTTATTCGTCCTGCGCACGGCAATCTTCCGGTTGGGCTACTGCCCGACGTTACGTACGAAAGCGACCGTTACAGCCTGCATGCGGGAGATCGCCTGGTGCTGGTCACGGACGGCGTCACTGAAGCCGAAAACGCGGAAGGCGAGTTTTTCGACAACGAGCGCCTGGAAGTCGCCGCCAAGCAGGGAACGATGAAAGATATCTTTGCCGCCGTCTCTGATTTCTGCGCGGGTACCCCGCTGAGCGACGATTGCACGGTCGTCGAAATGACTTACTCGGGCGGATAACAACTCTTCCGGATTGTCTTTTCTCAGTTCATACTGCGGGGTGCCGATGCATCGTTCTCTGGCTGCCATTCTTTTCCTGACCTTTACGCATGCTGCCGTGGCGCAAGTAACTGCTCCTGCTTCTTCCGATTCAAGCGCAACCAAAAATGACATCGAGCGAATTGTCGGGCGTGCCATGATCGGCGGTGGAGCGTCAAATTTTCTCGAGACACTCACTGACCGGATTGGCGGACGAATTACCGGCAGTCCCGAATCGCGGGCTACGGCGGAATTAATCCTGAAGACGCTGAAGCAAGCCGGATTCGACAACGCGCATTTTGAAAATTATCAATTAAGCCCCACGTGGCAGAAAGGGACGACCACGGGCGAGATCGTGAGCCCGGTGCATCGCGCGCTGTACGTCGGAACGTACGGTTGGGTGCCGGGGACACGCGGGCCGATCGAGGCGCCGGTCGCGGAACTGGGCGCAACCGCGGACGGGCGCTCGCCGATTTCTCAGAATGTCCGCGGAGCAGCCGTTCTGGTCGATCTGGCAAGTAATGCGCTTTCAACCAGCTATGTTGGGATTCGAGCGGACATCGCCAAGCAACTGGCCGAGGCCGGTGCGGCGGCGATGATGATCATTTCGGACAAGCCCGACCGGATGCTGTACACGTCGGCGTTTCTGTTTTATCCGCGGGGTCCGTTGCCGGTACTCTCCATCGCGGCCGAGGATGCGGCCCTGCTTCGCAGACTCATGAGGCATGGAGAAGTAAAGATAAGACTGAACGTGCAGAACTCTTTCGGTGATCGCCCCGGTGAGGAGCGCAATGTCGTTGCAGATCTTGAGGGTGATGATCCGAGTTCTTTTGTTTTATTGACGGCGCATTTTGATGCTTGGGACCCCGCACAAGGCGCGAATGACAACGGCTGCGGCGTAGCGGCGATACTCGAAGGCGCTCGCATTTTGAAGTCGCTAAATATTCGCCCGCGCCACACGATCAGATTTGTATTTTTCTCCGGCGAGGAGCAGTCGGACCTTGGGTCAAAGGCATACGTCGAACAGCATAAGGCGGAGCTCGATCGTACCTGGGCTGTCATCAATACCGACTCCGGCGCTCAAGCGCCATTGGGTCTTCAGCTTTACGGGCGCAAGGACCTCGAGCCTGCAACTAAAAAGTTGCTGGAGCCGTTGAGTCCCATTGGAGCGAATCGAATGGCTTTGGATGCAACATTCGAATCCGATGAGGAAGCATTCATGGTTGTTGGAGTGCCGGTCTATTCTTTATTGGTTGAGGAGGGGGATTACAATTTTCGTCACCACACGATCATCGACACTTTCGAGCATATTGACCCGCGAATGCTGGGGCTACAAACAGCTGTAATGACGGTGGTTGGATACGAACTGGCGCAAGCCGATCAGGCGCCCGGGCGGCGGCTGTCCTCAGCGGAAGTACACGAACTGCTCAAACGCAACAATCTCGAACAGTTATACGAGACCGATTATCCGGGAACCAAGCCGTACTGACTTCCGTATTTGGAAATATGGCGACGACCGTCCTGGAGAAGCCGACACAACGCGAATCCCTGGCCACGTCCGGCATGGCATTCGTGTGGGCGATTGCTGTAGCCAAACTGCTCTTTCATATCTACTTCAACAATCGCTACGGATATTTTCGCGACGAATTCGACTACATCGCCTGCGCCCGGCATCTGGCTTGGGGATATGTCGATCAACCGCCGCTGGTGCCATTCCTGGCGCGAATCAGCGGAGAAGTGCTCGGGTACTCGCTGCGGGCAATTCGTTTGGTGCC
>DATJHT010000072.1:0-7339 GCA_035493765.1 Terriglobales bacterium | reverse complement strand
GCAGACGGGAAGCTACACCGTGAATTCGGATTGCACAGGCAGCGCGGAGATTGATTTTCCTCCACCCCCCGGCGTGAGCCCAGGACAAAGGATCCATCTAAAATTCGTGCTCGCAGACAAGGGAAAGCAAATCCACACCGTGGTTTCAGGCCTGTTCCGGCCCGGCGAAACCGAGCCCACCCCCGTCGTAATTCGCAGCGATGGGGTGAAGGTAAACCATAGATGACGTGGAGGCAGTGCCGCGCGAGTGCTCGCCATTTTCTCTTGGACGGTCAAGCTGGAAGGCATCCCTCGCCGGTTGTAGCCATGGCTTTAACCTGCCGCGAAACCAGGTATTCGGGCTTAGTTTGAACTGATCCGCCGCGAGCTGGTATCCCGTTACGGTCGAGGTCCTGCGCTGGTCTTCGGTGACAGCGATGGGGGTTTCAACATGCTCACGGAGTTCGAGGATACCGAGGTCGGACTTATTGTGAATCGGCTGAAAGGCGGTAATATCGGCTCGCTCTGCCGCAAAGCGGTTGAATCGCATGGCAAGCCGAACGCCTGTTTTTTGCTGCAAGGACGAAATGACGCCATCGAATTCCACTACTGGAATGATCGTCGCCTTGGCTATTCTGGGCAGGTCCCATTCTCAGGCGCATGATCAGGATACCGGAGGTAGCGAGCTTTGGACGAAGGAACACACCTGAAGGCCACACTGGGCACTGTTCAGCTATGGGCCATTGCTGTCGGTCTCGTTATATCAGGCGAATACTTCGGGTGGAGCTACGGATGGTCACATGCGGGGACGCTCGGCTTCCTGATAACAACATTGTTCATCGCCGCAATGTATACAGCCTTCATTTTTTCATTCACTGAGCTGACGACTTCTATACCACACGCGGGGGGCCCGTTTGCCTACGCACAGCGGGCGTTGGGTCCGACAGGGGCTTACATTGCCGGTGCGGCCACACTGATCGAATTCGTTTTTGCGCCCCCGGCAATCGCGCTTGCCATCGGCGCATATCTCAATGTGCAGTTTCCTTCTCTCACTCCGCGACCAGCAGCCGTGCTGGCTTACCTGGTTTTCATGCTGCTCAACATCCTGGGTGTCCAGATTGCAGCCACCTTCGAAGTAATTGTCACATTGTTGGCCATTGCGGAATTGCTCGTCTTCATGATGGTCGTATCACCCGGCTCACATCTCCATAACTTCCTGCGCCATGGATGGGGCGGTAACGATCATTTTTCGCCACATCTGATCGGAGGGATGTTTGCCGCGGTGCCGTTTGCCATCTGGTTTTTTCTGGCCATCGAAGGTGTGGCCATGGCTGCAGAGGAGGTTCGAGAGCCAAAGCGTTCCATACCGATAGCTTATCTTTCGGGTATCGGAACGCTGCTGCTGCTTGCGCTCGGCGTCATGTACTTCGCCGGTTCAGTTGGGGACTGGCGCATGCTGGCGAACATCAATGACCCGCTGCCGCAAGCCATGAAGCTGATCGTCGGAGCCCGGAGCGGCTGGTTGCACATGCTGGTCTGGTTGGGACTCTTCGGCCTCATTGCTTCATTTCACGGGATCATCCTGGGGTATTCACGTCAGATATTTGCACTGGCACGTGCCGGGTTTTTGCCTAGGTTTCTGGCAGCAATTCATCCCAGATTCGGAACACCGTGGATTGCTATTCTCGCCGGAGGCGTCGTTGGTATTGCCGCCATTTTCAGCGACAACGTACTCCAGTTTGGTGGACAGCCGCTCACGGCAAACATTGTCACAGTCTCAGCACTGGGTGCTCTGCTGATGTATATCGTCAGCATGGTTTCTCTCATCCGGTTACGTCATCGCGAACCCGATCTTCCACGGCCGTTTCGCGCCATCGGGTATCCTTATATGGCTGCATGGACCTTATTCAGCGCGTCCATCGCGCTGGGCAGCCTGGTGTACTACAACCGACTGGTTTCTGTGGTCTTCGTCCTCTTGCTTGCGATTGGTTACCTTCTTTACCGTCTGCGCTGCAGGATCATTCATGGTACCGAACCCCAAGCTACTGTCAGTGAAGTACGCTGAGATGTCGGCTCACGTCTCTGCTACAACAGATGGCGGTGACTTTGCCGAAATTAGATAACAGCGTCCAATTCAGGTTGCTAGTATGGATAGTTCCGTTCACGATATTTGGCCATCCGAAATGAATTCGAATCGTGCGCCCGTGGTTTGCTGTGTGCGGGGCGCACAACTGGCGACGTGCAGTCTCGCATTTAAAGCATGGAAAGGCATTTGTCATGGATAGTGTTCAACTGAATGACATCTCTCGCGTTTCCGGAATGCTGGGAGTAGATGAACTGGAGGATTTGGTTCGGCGCGATCAGGTCCGGACCGTGATCGTTGCTTTTACGGATCACTGTGGCCGCTTGATTGGAAAGCGATTTGACGCCGACGCATTCCTAAAGACCGTGTACGAGCACGGCACGCATGTGTGTGACTATCTCCTGGCAAACGACATGGAAATGGTACCTGTCAGCGGATATCAATTTACAAGTTGGCAGAGCGGCTACGGCGACATCCTGCTGACACCTGACCTGAACTCTCTGCGCCTGGCAAGCTGGCTGGATAAGACGGCGTTGGTTTTGTGTGATGCGAAGAGTGAAATGACCGGAAAGCCTATTTCCATCGCACCTCGCTCGATCTTGCACCGCCAATTGGAGCGTGCCCAAGAGTTGTCGCTCACGAGTGTTCTTGCGTCGGAATTGGAATACTACCTATTCCAGAACAGCTATCGGGACGCCGCTTTGAAGGGTTATGCCGGTCTGGAAGGGGCTGGTTGGTATTCGGAGGATTACCACATTCTGCAGGGAACGCGAAACGAGAGCTACACGGCGTCAGTGCGGCAACACCTCAAACTTTCTGGAGTACCAGTAGAAAGTTCCAAGGGCGAATGGGGTATTGGCCAGCACGAGCTCAATATCGTTCATGCGCCGGCACTGGAGATGGCGGACCGCCATGTGATCTACAAGCAATGCCTGAAGGAAGTGGCGGAACAGATGGGATTGAGCGTGACATTCATGGCGAAAGTCGCCACCGGTGGCGCTGGATCCAGCTGCCATATTCACCTGAGTCTATGGCGAAATGGCGTCAATGCCTTTTTAGGTGACGAGTCATTTGGTCCCGTGACGTGCTCGGAGACGTTCCGTTGGTTTCTGGGCGGCTGGATGCGCCACGTACCGGACGTAATGGTGTTTTATGCGCCGACGGTGAATTCCTATAAGCGGTACGTCGAAGGCTCTTGGGCGCCGACCCGCATCGCGTGGAGTTATGACAACCGCACTGCAGGCTTCCGGGTAGTCGGCGGCGGCCAAAGTCTCCGTATCGAGTGCAGGATACCCGGCGCGGATTGCAATCCCTACCTCGCTTTTGCGGCGGCGCTGGCGTCAGGGCTCGATGGAATAGGCGAGAAGATTGAGCCACCCGAATGCATTTCAGGTGATCTTTACGGCGCAACTGATGTTCAACAGGTTCCCAAGACATTAGGAGAGGCTGTCCAACATTTCGCGACAAGCGACTTTGCACAGGGGGCATTTGGGGAAGAGGTCGTGGCGCACTACACGCATTTCTTTGAGACAGAACAGAATGCTTTCAACGCGGCCGTGACGGATTGGGAACGCAAGCGCTACTTCGAGAGGATCTAAGGAGAGAAGTGTGAGGCTCGAAAATAAGGTTGCTCTGATTACAGGCGCCTCCAGCGGCATCGGCCGCGAGGCTGCATTGTTGTTTGCGAGCGAGGGGGCAAGTGTCGTCGCAGCCGATGTCGATGACAAAGGCGGTCAAGAAACCGTGGAGATGATCGAGCGGCAGAGGAGCAAAGGAACTTACGTTCGGGCGGACGTTTCCCAGGCAGCGGATTGTGAGCACATGGTCGCCGTCGCTGAAGAGCAATTTGGCAAATTAAATGTGTTGTTCAACAATGCCGGCATCATGCATGCGCGGGATGACGATGCGATTTCTACTGATGAAAAGGTTTGGGATCTCACGATGAACATCAACGCCAAAGGGGTGTTCTTCGGATGCAAGTATGGTGTTCCCGCGTTACGTCGAGCAGGCGGCGGCTCCATCGTGAATACGGCTTCTTTTGTAGCGCTCCTCGGAGCAGCAACTCCCCAGATCGCATATACGGCAAGCAAGGGTGCTGTGCTGGCATTGACTCGTGAACTCGCGGTAATCCATGCGAGAGAGAACATCCGCGTCAACGCACTATGTCCGGGACCGCTACGAACCGAACTGCTTATGAAGTTCCTCGATACCGAACAAAAGCGACAGAGACGCCTTATTCATATCCCCATCGGCCGTTTCGGTGAGGCGGTGGAAATTGCACGGGCCGCGTTGTTTCTGGCATCCGACGAATCTTCGTTTGTAACGGGTACTGAGTTTCTGGTCGACGGCGGCATTGCTGCTGCGTACGTAACTCCCGAGTGATCATGCCGCCGAACGCCGTACATACCTTCTCTAAAATCCGCACCGTCAGCCCTGTCGATGGCTCGGTCTATTTAGAGCGTCCGCTGGCAACTGACCCGGAAATTGAAGCCACATTGGCAAAGGCTAAGAAAGTTCAACATGACTGGAAGCAGGTCTCGATTTCCGAGCGTGCTTCTATCTGCACGCGAGCTGTCGCCTGGCTGGTTGAACGCGCTACACAACTTGGGACCGAGCTTACGTGGCAGATGGGGCGGCCGATTCGTTACAGCCCGATGGAGATTCGGAACGGGTTTCAGGAACGGGCGCTGTACATGATTGACATCGCTGCCCTAGAGCTCGCGGATCGTGAGGTTGAGTCAAAGGACAACTTTCGCCGCTTCATACGCAACGAGCCTGTAGGTGTGGTTCTCGCCCTGATGCCATGGAACTATCCGTACTTGTGTTCCGGCAATTTTGTGATCCCGGCAATCATGGCGGGAAACAGCATAATTCTTAAGCCTGCCCCGCAAACTCCGCTCATCGCCGAAAGATATGCGGAAGCCTTCCGTCAGGCTGGATTGCCTGATGGCATTTTTCAATTCCTGCACCTGAATCATGATCAAGTGGAACGGATCATTCGTGATCGACGGATTGGTTTTGTGGCATTCACCGGATCGGTGCAGGGTGGACGCAGCATACAACTCGCGAGAGGAGAGCGTTTCATCGGCACAGGCCTGGAACTGGGTGGGAAAGATCCGGCATATGTTCGCGCGGATGCTTTTCTGGAGCAAACCATTGAGAACCTGGTGGACGGCGTGTTCTTCAATTCGGGGCAGTCTTGCTGTGCGGTCGAAAGGATTTACATTCATCAGGATGTATGGGACAAGTTTCTTGATGGATTCGTCGAGCTTACGAAGAAATATGTGTTGGACAATCCGTTAGAGCCTACTACCACTCTGGGCCCGATGATCAATGAGCGCGCTGCGGACTCCGTTCGCATGAAAGTGAAAGAGGCAATAGGCAGGGGAGCGCTGCCTTTGGTGAATGATGCATTGTTCCCAAGAAACAAGCAGGGCACTCCGTATCTGGCGCCCCAAGTTCTTACGAATGTCGACCATGGAATGCAGGTGATGACAGAAGAGACATTTGGGCCAGTTGCGCCGTTGATGAGCGTGAAGAGCGATGATGAGGCCGTGGCTCTTATGAACGACAGCCGTTATGGGCTCACTGCCTCAGTCTGGACCTCGGATGCTGATGCCGCTATACAGATCGGGAACCGCATAGAAAGCGGTACCTGGTTCATGAACCGCTGCGATTATGTTGACCCGGCACTCCCGTGGACAGGTATCAAGAATTCTGGCCACGGATGCAGCCTCTCTCGACTCGGATTTGCCTCGCTGACGCAACCGAAGTCATTCCATCTGCGATTGTCCCTATAGGTGTCAGATCGACTTGCCAATTTTGGTAAACCCGAATCCCATCTTTTCTCCTGGGTACACGTTATTGATCTCTCGGGCTTTTTCGAAGTCGAGTCCAACTGGGCGCTTTCGAAACCATGGGATTGACGAAATCATTCTTGCCCGTGCGGGAGGGATCTCGGCGTAGCCTTCCTGTCTGAAGAATTGCCACATCGGCTTCTGGCTGTCCACTCTGGACCTGCAGGAACAATTGCGTTAGCACTTATGCACCTGCTCGGGTTACCTGATTCAGGCCGTCTTTGGACGGCCTTTTCCTTTTCTGTTCCCATTCAGGAAAAACTCCCGACACTTTTGTCACGTATTTCCCCTCTCGAATCATCTTCGTGCGCCGACGTTGCACTTTCGTGGCACGAGCACTGGCCGACAATCTTGCCATAATGTCCCAACTGCGAGCTGCATTCTTACCCACTCATTGCTCGCAACCGGGCTCACACAGAGGCGACGGACCTTGCGTGCGAACCTAAACCTTTCTTTCCCGATCACCGGCGGCCGCAAAGGCTCGCGGTGGAGATGGATGGCACGATGGCTATGGTTCGGAAATTAACTCGCTTCGCCCAGGCGCTCGCTGTACTTCCCTTGGTTAGCACAGGGCTTCTCACTCTCGGCAGCGCAGCCACCGCACATGCGCAGGCGATGCCGCGCATCACCAGCCAGGTAGAGACCTCGCCGCTCGTTTCCCTTTCCGGCGCCGTGCACCCCTGGGCACGTCCGCAGTTTGACCGCGGACCGGCACCGGCAAACGTGAGCGGACGTATGCTGCTGGTTCTGAAGCGTTCCAAAGAGCAGGAAGCGGCGCTCCAGACGCTGCTCGCTTCGCAGCAGGATCCGCACTCGCCGAACTATCACAAATGGCTTACTCCGGATGAATTCGGAAAGCGCTTCGGCGTCGCCGACTCTGACCTGCAGACCGTCACCAGCTATTTATCGGCTCAGGGCATGAGCGTTGGCCGCGTCTATGGCGGTCACATGGCCATCGAAGTAGGCGCCTCAACGGCACAGATCAAATCCACCTTCCAGACCGAGATTCACGCCTACTCGGTAGGCGGCAAGACCTTCTACGCGAACAACTCCAATCCCAAAATTCCGTCGGCGCTACGTGGCGTTGTCTCCGGCTTTGCCGCACTCAATAACTTCAAGGCTGCAGGTGGCTCCGGTGCGGGTGCCCAGGCAACACTGGATAGCGCGACCCACACCCTCAAACCCCTCTACACCACTACAAGTGGTGGTAGCACTATCTATGGTGTCTCACCGGCTGACCTCGCAGCGCAATACGGCATCCCCGCAGCTACGGCGCAGGGAGCGGGAGGCACGAACGTCATTGTCGGCATCATCGGCGACTCCGACATCAACATCTCTTACATCAACAACTACCGCACCATCTTCGGTCTCGGCGCCAATCCCCCGGTGGTGATCGTGGATGGCAACGATCCCGGTGTAA
>DATJHT010000071.1:0-9765 GCA_035493765.1 Terriglobales bacterium | reverse complement strand
GCGGGGCCGGCGTGCATCAGCGCGACATCATCAGGTCCGCTGATGTCGAACACAGCCATGTTGCCTTTCGCCATTCGAGATATTGCGTGATCCATAAGGGCGAACTTGCCTGGTTTCTTTGCCGCAAATTCGAAAATCGCCGCCGCACCTGACGGAACACCTGCGGTTTGTACATCCGTTAGAGGCGCCGAAGTCAATGAGCCGTCCTGATAAACCTTCGTGAAGATTTCACCGACCACGTGGCTTGATGAAGTTTGGTTCGGGCCTGCGTTTCCGAAAAATACGCGTATCATCTCGCCCACTTTGGCAGCCATTGGGTGTTCTGTTGTCAGCGCATCAACTGCGCCGTTGAAGACAAAATATTCGGGCTTTTCGGCCATAAGTTTTACAGCACTGAACCGTTGGAATCCTTCCTTGCCTTTCGGCTCTGCAGTGTAAATCTCGCCCTGCATGATGTAGTACTCGTGATCGACATGAGAGAGACCGCTTTCCGGCTCGACCAGAATCAGCCCGTACATGCCATTTGCCATGTGTTCGGCGATCATGGGGGTCCCGCAGTGATAGACAAACAGTCCAGGTGTCATTGCTTTGAAAGTGAACATCTTCGACTGGCCAGGTGTTGTTTGAGAAAGTGCCGCGCCACCGCCAGGGCCGAGCGCGGCATGGAAATCAACCGAGTGGGCCATGTGACTACTGGGATCGTTCTGGAGCGTGACTTCGACGGTATCGCCCTGCCGAACGCGGATCATCGGTCCAGGCACTTTGCCGTTAAAGGTCCAATACCGATAGGATGTGCCCGCCACCGGATCGAGGGTACCAAGCACTTCTTTGGCAGTGAGGGTTACGCGCACCAAGGATGGCGTTCGATAGTTCACGGGTGCGGGAACATCCGTCGGATCGCGAACGATATCTGCGGCCCTTGACGTTGCGCTCGTGTGCCCCGAATGTGTCGCCGTCTGGGCGGTAACGATTCTTGTGTTTGCGATCCAGATGATGAACAACATTAGAAGCGCGAAAACCTTTACGCATAGGAACTGAGAATAATTTCTTGCCTTCATATATCTGGCCCTTCTAGCGCCAAATCATCAACAACTTGGCTCCGAGTACAGAATATGAGTGGGATTCTGCTGGCCGCGATGACTTATGTCACAGACCGAAATCAGGCCGTGTTTAGAGCGAAATTTGGAGAGGATGGTGCCGGGTCCGAATCCTGGTTGGAAGTTTTCGGTATGATCGAGATTCGCGATTTACTCTGCGGAATCTGCTTCTGCTTCGAGCCGCTTTATGTCGCGAACGGTGATCTGGCGGTCGTCAATGTCGATAATTCCCGCGGACTGCAGGCGGCTCAGATTGCGCGAGACCAATTCGCGCACGGTACCGATCTGCGACGCGATCCCCTGGTTATTGTCGGGCAGGTGGAAAACGATACCTGCTCCTGCTCTCTTTCCTTCCGTGCGAGCCAGTCGAACCAGCAAAGCTGCGAGTCGATGTCTGACTGTCGTGAAAGAAAGTTCTTCGATAATTCCGACTAGCCTACGCAGTCGTGTCCCGACAACACGCAGAACCTTGAGAGCGACTTGAGGATGGGTCAAACACAACTCACGAAAATCCTCTTTGCTGACAAACAAAAGTACGGTCTCATCGAGGGCTGCTACGGAAGCGGGATAATTCCCTCCATCGAAAACGGGGAGCTCAGCTACGGAGCTACCAGGGCCATCAATGTTGAGGATTTGCTCTCTGCCGCTCGCCGAAGTCTTGAAGATACGAATATGCCCCGAAGCGACGATGTAGAGCCCGGAACACGTGTCTCCCTCGCTAAAGACAACCTGCCCAGGACCGTATTTGCGCGGAACCACACGACCAGCAATGAATTCCATCTCGCTTTCCGTAAGACCTGAGAAAAGGCCGACCTTCAAGAGAATCTGTTTCTGCGAGTCAAGAACGGCCATCCTGGACATTTTAGCTCCTTGTGTTGTCGGAGTCGGCTCACGCAAAGGCACTGTGACAAAAGTCATCGGCAATTTGGCAGGGATTTCTTACAGTGGGTGACAGGTAGCAAGTCCAAACGAGTTGTTTTGGAGCTGATAATGAATATCGATATAACCAAGAGCGTACGTGAGATGGCTTTGAACATTCCTGGCGCGACACGGGTGTTCGAGAAACTCGGCATTGATTATTGCTGCGGTGGAAATAAGCCTCTGAAAGAGGCTTGCGGAGAGGCGAATCTCGAAGTCCAGCAGGTTGTCGACTCGCTCGAGTCGGCTGTCGTCGACTCCAGGCAAAGGAATAGCACCGACCTGCAGGTGGAGGGCTGGCAGAATGCACTGTTGGGAGATCTGATCGCGCATATTCAGAACACACATCACAAGTATGTGAAGGCGGAAACCGTCCGACTCAGACCGCTCTTAGATAAGGTATGTAACGTCCACGGCTCCAAGCATGCCGAACTTTTGGCCTTGCGTACTGATTTTCATGCGTTGGCCCAGGATCTCAGCACGCACATGATGAAGGAAGAGATGGTGCTTTTTCCATATATTGATCGTATGGAGGAGTCGCTCTTATCAGGAGAGCCGATCCTTCCAGCGCCATTCGGGACTGTTGAAAATCCCATCGCAAAAATGGTACATGAACACGACTCTGCCGGGAACCAGCTGCGTCACATGGGTGAGCTGAGCAATGGGTACACGCCTCCAGAGGGCGCTTGCACCAGTTACAAGACGCTGTATTGGGCGCTGGCAGAATTTGAACGTGACCTGCACCAGCATGTGCATCTTGAAAATAACATTCTGTTTCCGCGGGCGATCAAAATGGAGCGCGAGAGTTATGCCACCGTTGATCAGTGTTGACGAACTGAAGGCCTCGCGAGCGGAGGGCGTCGAATTTATTGCCGCTCGCGAACTTCGGCTGTCCAGATTGTTGATTGCCTATATCGCGAGCGGCTTGTTCTTCATGCTCCTGCCCGGAACATTCCTAGGAGTATGGAACCTGCTTGCCATCAGCAGTCACCGGTCAGTCGAAACTGTCTCTCCGGCATGGATACAGGCGCATGGACACGCCCAGGTTTTCGGCTGGATCGGCAACTTCATTCTTGGAATCGGCTACTACTCGATTCCCAAGCTGCGGCGGATGAAACCGTTTGGCCTGTGGGCGCCCTGGACATCATTGGCGATGTGGTCTTCTGGAGTGACGCTACGTTGGCTTGCGGGTGTTTATGAATGGCACTGGCGAGTATTGTTGCCGCTCTCGGCTGCCCTTGAAATTGTCGCGTTTTTGATTTTCCTGCCGATTGTGTCGAGCCATCGTCCAGCGACGGAGCGGGCCTCCCAGAGTCCTACAAAGTTCGACGAATGGATATTGGTTGTCATCACCGGCTGTATCGGCTGGTTGGCAGCTTTAGTGATTAATTTATTGAGTTCGGTGTTTCTGGCTTGGCATGGCTTGTCTCCCGTACTGCCGCATGGTTTTGATCAGCGGCTGCTCGTCCTCGAAACTTGGGGATTTCTCGTTCCGTTTATTTGGGGATTCAGCGCTAAATGGCTGCCGATTTTCCTGGGTCTGCGCGCATTGCATTCACGGAAGCTCCTTTGGGCAGTTGTTCTAAATTCAGCAGGGGTAATCGCCGCACTTTTCGGCCAACTTCTGTTCGCGACTGTTCTTCTATTGTTGGCTCTTGTCGTTGCGATTTACGCGTTACGATTATTGGATCCAAGGGAGCGGCCGCCGAAAATTAAAGGCGTGCATGTTAGTTTCTCCACATTTGTTCGTGTCGCGTACGTTTGGGCGTTTGTTTCGGCAATTCTTGCAATTTGGGCTTCGGCCACCGTCGATTCTGCGGGAATCTGGGGTGCATCTCGGCACGCGCTCACCGTAGGTTTTGTTGCCACGATGGTGTTCTGTGTTGGACAGCGTGTTCTGCCAGCATTTTCCGGAATGCGATTGCTGTTCAGCACGAAGCTCATGTTTGCAGCGCTCGCGCTGCTTTCAATTGGCTGCGTTCTTCGGGTCGGCTCCGAGGTCCTCGCGTATCAAGGCTTTGCTCGCGCCGCGTGGTCGTGGCTGCCGGTTTCAGCCATTATCGAGATGACAGCGGTTACAATCTTTGCCGCTAATCTTGCGATTACATTTACGCAGAATAAGAATCGCGCTGAGTTACAGTGTCGTGACGCGGCCTAGCGCATTGGTGCTCAGGCGGATTGTATGTTGACGATCAATCCGTCTTGCCTTATTGTGCTGGGCTTGGATGTTCTGATTGATTCGCAGCTGGGGAGATCTCAGGTTGAGATTCGCGGGTTCCGCGTTTCCCATTCAAGCCAATCATCACCAAACAGTTCACAGGGATGAGGGGTGCGAATGATTTCATTTCCGCAGCGAAGGTTATTGGCAGGACAGTTCTTATCGCAACCCCAACATATCTGTTTCGGGTCGTTTCGGATGAAGCGGAATCTTCGCCACGAGCTCTCTACTTGCTTACGAAAATATAGGAGTCGAATGAAGAGCTGTCTCTGACAAAGATCACCGACTCAAAGGAGCTGAATCTGTACATTTTAGGGCGCATTTGGAAGTCAAAAATCTTCTGTCTTTTCCATCGCGCCACTTTCGATAAATTCAAGTTTCAAAACTGCGGATTAGAGTACTGACAATCGAATTCGCTAATTAGCCATTTCGGAGGCTGCATGCCCATAGAGAACAAACAGCCATTCTTGATATCTCGCGGCTGGATTCAAGCGGTCATAATTGTTGTGTTGTTCGGTTTCTTTGTGCTGGGTTTCTTGGCCTACGAAACTTATTCCTTCGAGCCACCAATCCCCCAACGCGTCATGGATACCAGCGGGAATGGGCTCTTTACGGCTGACGATATCCTCGCGGGTCAAAATATCTTTTTGCGCAATGGTTTGATGGAATATGGCTCGATCTTCGGCCACGGCGCCTATCTTGGTCCGGATTTCACTGCGGATTATCTTCACCGTGCGGCGCTTGACTCCATAGATTTTTACGGCGGCAGTGATTCCGATCGCGCGAAAGTTCAGACTATTAATGATTTCAAGGCGAACCGGTACGACGGTACAAGTGGCACTCTAACCTTTACTGACGCGCAATTGCATGCGTTCAACACTCTGAGGAACTATTACGCCGCATATTTCGGTGAGGCGAAGTCGAAGTACGGCCTTCGGCCAAACGCGATTACCAATCCAGAACAGATTCGGCAGCTAACCGCCTTCTTCGCTTGGAGCGCGTGGGCCTCATCAGCACGAAGGCCCGGACTTTCGTATTCGTACACTAACAACTGGCCGCCTGAACCACTGGTAGATAATCATGCCACCGCGGATGCACTTGTCTGGAGCGTACTTTCACTAATCGCCCTGCTCGGAGGGACCGGCTTGTTGCTTGCAGCCTTTGGAAGATGGAATTTCCTGGGTTGGCATGGACGTGAACGACAAGCAATTGCATTTCGTCCTCCGGATCAGGTCTTCTTGACTCCGGCTCAGAGAGCGTGCGCATGGTTCTTCTTCGTGATGGCCGCTCTGTTTCTGATCCAAACACTGGTAGGCGGCGCAACCCAGCATTATCGTGCCGATCTTTCCAGTTTTTTCGGATTCGATCTAGCGCGATTATTCCCATATAACGTCGCGCGCACGTGGCACGTGCAGTTAGCAATTTTTTGGGTGGCAACGTCGTATTTAGCAGCGGGAATCTTTCTGGCTCCGATGATTGCTGGCCGGGAACCGCGCCGGCAACATGTTCTTGCTTACCTGCTCCTCGGAGCTTTGGCAATCGTCGTATTTGGCAGCCTCGCCGGAGAGTTTGCTGGTATTCAGGGTTGGATTAGCGAGCGGTGGGCCTGGTTTGGCAATCAAGGATTTGAATATCTCGATCTCGGTCGCTTTTGGCAGATACTGTTAACCATTGGTCTGTTCTTCTGGGTGATTATTCTGTTGCGCGGGCTACGAGGTAAACTCCGTACACAACACGTGGGAAACTTGCCTTGGTTATTCTTCTTCGCGGCGCTTTCAATTCCGGCATTCTATGGCGTCGGGCTGCTTGCCCGGCCTACATCTCATTTCACCACGACGGACTTTTGGCGCTTTTGGGTGGTCCATCTTTGGGTAGAGGATTTTCTGGAACTGTTTACCACAATCATGGTGGCGTACATCTTCGTGTTGCTCGGCGTCGTTCACGAGCGGGTCGCCCTGACGATGGTGTACCTCGACATGATCCTCTATTCGGCCGGAGGAGTCATTGGCACCATGCACCACGTTTACTTCTCTGGAGAACCATCCATCCACATGGCGCTTGGCGCGTTCTTTTCTGCCGCAGAGGTAATTCCGCTCACATTCCTTACGCTTGAAGCCTGGAGTTTCTTACAACTCGGAGCCCACCAAGAAGGCAAGAGTGGAACATCGTTCCCGCACTACTGGGCGGTGATGTTTCTCGCCTCTGTGGGATTCTGGAATTTCCTCGGCGCAGGGATCTTCGGGTTCTTAATTAATCTGCCAATTGTTTCTTACTACGAGATTGGCACTGCACTCACCGCAAATCATGGCCACGCCGCCATGATGGGAGTATATGGAATGCTGGCGGTTGGATTGGCGCTCTTTTGCCTGCGATACATCATTCCTGAAAAATATTGGTCCGATCGCTCCGCCAAAATTAGCTTCTGGTGCCTGAATCTGGGCCTGGCATGGATGGTTTTCGCGACCTTATTTCCGTTGGGCATCTTGCAGTTGTATCACTCGGTTATGACGGGATATTTCGATGCCAGGAGCCTAAAGTTTCTGAACAATCCAACCAATGCTCTAATCGAGTGGCTGCGGCTTCCCGGTGATGTGGTGTTCATTTTTGGAGGAGCTCTTCCCGTTTTGTATCTGTGCTGGCTGGGAATTCGGCACGCCTCAGCCAGGAAGACGGAAGAGGAACCCAAAGAAGTTCTATTTACAGAAGTCGTAGCCGTTGGAGAACAACGGTAGCAGGCGCTTATGGATGCTGAAATTGTGCTCGCTTCCAGTTATGCGGGTTTTCTGACCGCTGTCTCCGCGGTACTCGAATCAACCGCTCGTTACGTGCACCGTCGAGCGCAAACGAGCAGTACCCAGGGATTCACGTTTATCCCGGAACACGATCTGTGGCGGTGTCCGACAGGACAGCACCTCCATCGTGAAACCACGGATCAGACATTTCGTATCGTTCGATACCGTGCGCAGGCGCACCACTGTAACAATTGCCCAGGGAAGATCCGTTGCACGGATTCCGACGATGGGCGTGTGTTAGAGCATCGACCGGGATCGTGGCTGGAATCGGGAATACGAAAATTTCATCGCGGAATGTCTCTGACGCTTCTTCTACTCGCGGTGATGATCTTGGTTATTGAACTAGCTCGGCATCATGAACATCCAGAGCAGTTGTTTCTCACAACGTTCATTCTTTGCCTTGGCATCGTTTGTCTAGGCCTGGCGAACTCGTTGCGTACGTCTCCCTGAGTAGAGCGGTTAACGAGACTCGACACGTTCCAGGCTCATGAATGAGCAGATGCAGCCAGCAACACATCGTCTGTTCAAGTTCTGCGGGAGTGCCGAAGCGGTAGAGCGAGTCGATCATTGCCTCGCTAGCCGTGAGCTGAACGCTGCCGTTAAGCAATGATCTGGGTTGAATAGGTGGTTTCTGACGGTTTCTTCGGACTCCGAAGTTGGGCCGACCGGCCGCAAGTAGAATGTGATGACACAGCTTCGCGAAGAAGTCCGGTTTACCAGAGGGCGAGTCATAGTCCGCGGCAAGACAGTCAAGCGGGGAGAGGCAAAAAAAACCGACTACGTTCTTTATTACAAGCCCGGCATCCTGATCGCTGTGGTCGAAGCCAAAGACGACAATTACGCCTTGGCGATGGTATGCAGCAAGCGCTTGAGTACGCCGAGGCCTCAACGTTCCATTTGCATACAGCTCGAATGGCGATGCCTTCCTCGAACACGACAGAACCCAAATGAGTGGACACGGTCGAGAAGTTGATCCCACTAGATCAGTTTCCTTCAGCCGAAGATCTTCGGGCGCGTTATCGAACTGTAAAGGCAACAAGTACCTGTCCTGAAACACCGACCCAGCGACACCGAATTGACCTTGGGTCATCACAAAGCATACGCCGACGATTACCTGATCAATCGTGCTCGTGACTGACCGTCTAACGTGTGAGATTGCGGTCCATAAATTCCAACGATGTCTGCCAGTGTGGGTGCCAGGTCCACGACGTGAACATTTTCAAGGACTCGATGCGGAAGGATATGCCAACCTAACAGAACGAAGGGCACATGCGTGTCGTATGGCCACGGATCGCCATGCGAAGTCCCAGTCGGTCGCGAACTGAAATACGTCCACTGCTTAGTCAGGTAGTACACATCACCGCTCCGCGCAGAGTAATTACTGTTTCGAATGTAAGTTGGCATCCATCCGGAAGCGGGTAGTTGCGACGGATCATAAAAGCCCGCGATCCCCGGCACGTTCCGAACCTGACTGGCGAGAGCGCGGCGAGCGGATTGCAACGTGATTCGGTGTTTCGCCAGCGCAGCCCGGTCAAAATACAGCATTGTGTCCACCTGTGCGGAGAACCAATGCATGTCCCCGCTGATGTGGAAGATTTGATTGAGTTGTATTTCAACTGATTTGACGGCGTCAGAGAATGGAAGCCTTTGCGCCGCCGTGTTGCCAAACAGTGTGCGTTCAGCTTCGGGAGTCGGTTCGGAGCCATGATCCGCAGACAGCGCCCACAACACGTTCTCTCTTCCCAGCCTCTCATTGACAAATCGCATCAAGCGTCCCAGGGTACGATCCAGCCGAATCTGTTCGTCCGCAATCTCTGGGCTGTTTGGACCATACGTATGTCCCACCGCATCATTCGATGAGAAACTGATTGCCAGCAGATCCGGCGTGTCCTTCGCCCCGAGCTGATTGGCAGCGATCGTCGTTTCGGCGAACTCTTCAAGAACCTCATCTCCGAATGGCGAACCATAGACGGCGTCGTACAACTCTTGTCCCACGTGATCGGGCATGACATGCGGAAATTGAGCTTCAACTTGATTCGTGTGATAAGCAGGTGATGTGCTTTCCAGTAATGCGGTCCACCGTTTTCCAGCGTAGCTGTCGGCTGTATGTCGCTGATTGAACTGTTCTACCCAGGCTGGAAGCTGAGCCGCGTAGTATCGGCTGGTAATAAATCTGCCGTCCTGATGCGCATACCAGAACACCCCCTGAGGATGACGGCCAGCCATCAGTATGGCTGCCCTATCTTTCAACGAAATGGAATATACGCGAGATGCCGGGAATGCGCTCTGCAGCCAATCACCGAGACCGTCTCCTAGAAAATTTTTCGGAGACGCTCCGAGTCCGGCTTCTCCGATCAACGGAAACGCCGGGTCCTCAACGCAGTACATCATCTTCCGCGTAGCTCGCTCATACCATTCATTTGCGACGACTCCGGTATGTGCAGGATTCCTGCCGGAGAGTAGAACCGCATGTCCCACGCAGGTTTCGGTTGGCGAATGCTGGTAATTGGCATTAAGAAAATCGGCGCCTTCGCTCGCGAATCGATGGAACCCCCCCGTTTCATATGGAGAAAAACGCTCCAAATAGTCCGCGCGCATCTGGTCCACGATGACTACCACGATGAGTTTGGGGTGGCTCTTAGATTGAGCGGGAAAGGAATAGATCGAGGTGAAGCAAATTAGTAGGGCTAGAGTCTTGACGCAGAGCATCATCACCTGATGATAGTTGATGATATAGAAT
>DATJHT010000070.1:0-46897 GCA_035493765.1 Terriglobales bacterium | reverse complement strand
CCGCACCAGTGTTCCCGGTATCATCTCCCGGGACGTATGCCAAGGATCTTGCCGGAGGCATCGGGCTGTTTTCGACCTTGGGAATGGCCGAAGATCACAACGGGCTGAACAACGGTCGCTTCGACGAGCGTGCGTACCTCGATCAATGTGAGCTGGTGATCAAAGAACGCGAAAGGATGATGCGCTTTGAACTCGATCGCTTCGGCGAAGGTTTTTTCTTCGTTCTCTACGACACGCCCGACCGTGTGCAGCACATGCTCTGGCGTTTCCGTGATCCGGCTCACCCGGGATTTGAACCTGATCGAGCCAAAGAATATTCAACCCTGATTGAGCAGCATTATTCGCGTTGCGACCAGTTGCTTGCGCCGGTGCTCGAAAAAATGGACGGGAACACTTTACTCATAGTCCTCTCCGATCACGGCTTCAATACCTTTCGTCGCGCGTTCGACACCAATACCTGGCTCCATCAGAACGGCCTGCTGGCATTGAAGAATGGTTCGAAGCCGAGCGAGGAGTCAGGCGAGGCGTTCGCATCTGTGGATTGGTCGCATACTTACGCGTACGCCGTGGGATTGGGAGGGCTTTACTTGAACTTCAAGGGCCGCGAACGTGAAGGCATTGTGGAGGAAGGCACAGAAGCGGAGAAGGTGCGCAACGCTATTCAAGACGGACTGGCGGGCGTGATCGATCAGGAAGCTCAGGCATGTGCCATCAGCAGCGTCAGCCGCCGTGAGGATTTGTATTCCGGCCCCTACGCTTCCAATGCCCCTGATCTGCTGGTGAATTTCAGGCCGGGATTTCGCGTCTCATGGCAAAGCGCAGTGGGCGGATTCGCCAACTCACTGATCGAAGACAATATGCGCAAGTGGGGCGGCGATCACATTATTGATCCGGAGGCCGTACCAGGAATCCTATTCACGAACAGGAAACTGGCTGCCCCACGCTTGTCGCTCACTTTGCCACAGGGTGGGCCAAACATCATTGACCTCGCGCCCACAATCCTGAATTATTTAGGAGTTCCGGTCCCAAAATCAATGGAAGGAATGAACCTACTCTGAAATGAAAATCTGTGTTCTAGGACTCGATTGCGCGGCGCCAGAGGTGGTCTTCGGCGACGAGCGTCTGGTGAACATCCGCCGCTTGATGGACGCCGGCGTTTACGGCCGGCTCGAAAGCGTTTATCCGCCAATCACAGTCCCAGCATGGATGTGCATGTGCACGAGCCAGGATCCCGGCTCTCTCGGCGTGTATGGATTCCGCAATCGTACAGATCATTCTTACGACAAGCTTGGCTTCGCGAACTCAGCTTCCATCAAGGCTCTTGCCATGTGGGACCAGCTCGCCCGGGAAGGGAAGCGCTCCATCATCGTCGGGGTTCCCCCGAACTATCCTCCGAGAAAAATCAACGGCATCAGTGTCGGATGTTTCCTGACTCCTGACACCACCAAAAACGAGTTCACCCATCCCGCATCGCTCAAAACCAAGATCACCGACCTGGTAGGCGAGTACCCGGTTGACGTGAAGAATTTCCGCACCGACCGTAAAGACTGGCTGAAAGATGAAATTTTCAAGATGAGCGAGAAGCAGTGGAAGATCGTCCACTGGCTGTTGAAAGAGCAGGAGTGGGACTACTTTCAGTTTGTGGACATCGGCCTTGACCGCATGCACCACGGCTTCTGGAACTACTTCGACGAAAATCACGTGCAATTTGAGCCAGGGAACCCTTATCAGAACGCGATCCCCGAATACTATTTGTGGCTGGATGAGCAGATTGGCAAGGCGCTCGAGTTGCTGGATGACGACACACTGGTTCTTGTGGTTTCCGATCACGGTGCACAGCGACTTGATGGCGGCATTGCGGTGAACGAATGGTTGATTCGCGAAGGGCTATTGGTGCTGAACGAATATCCGTCGGCCCTCACCCCGTTCGACAAGCTGAACGTTGACTGGTCGAAGACTCGTGTGTGGAGCGAAGGCGGCTACTACGCTCGCGTGTTTTTTAATGTTGAGGGGCGCGAGCCGAATGGAGTCATTCCCGCCGCTGAATACGAGAATTTTCAGAACGAAATGAAGAACAAGTTTGAAGCACTGGCCGATGATAAAGGCCAGCCGCTCAATTCACTCGTCTTCAAGCCGAAAGAGCTTTACCAGAATGTCCGTAACGTCGCGCCCGATCTTATCGTCCACTTCGGTGGCCTCTACTGGCGCTCCATCGGCACTGTCGGTCACCCCGCGATTCACGTTCAAGAAAACGATACCGGACCCGACGGGTGTAATCACGCGCAGTTCGGGACGTTTATTCTCGCTGCGCCGAACTGCCCCTTAAGCGGTGAATACGAAGGTGCCCGCCTGCTTGACATCGCCCCCACCCTTCTCGATCTGGCAGGCTATGAAATCCCTGATTCCATGCAGGGGCGCTCTCTCGTAGCTGGTCTCGAAAAGAAATCTCCGGACGGGGATTCGGGGGACAGCGAAGGCGAAAAGACGGTTCACGATCGCCTGGCGGGATTAGGGTACGTCTAGGGCGTAGCAAGCTTCTGGTAGCGAAACAATCCTCCAGCTACTCTGCACCGTGAACATCGGCCGATATACGAGCCGAGAACACGCTAGCATTGCGCATTACCCGGCAGTGTATGCGGTACAAAACTACTGTTTCTTCTTTTTTCCGAACAGGCCACCGAGTGCCTTGACGGCGCCTTGCGCGTTCTGCCCGCCCGGCACCTGTGACCCGAGGCGATTGCTCAGCTGATTGCTCAGTTGGCTGCCGACCATCCCTTTGACATCCGGAACGAACTTCGGGTCTGATGCTGTTCCCTGAATAAAGAACGGAATCGTGGCTCCATTGCCGCTGAGGCCGGCCAGTTTGGAAGCTCCGCTCACCACACTGCCGTTCAAACTCGCCTTCATTTTGTAGTCCAGTGCATTCTGTGGGCTTACTGTGCCGCTTCCAGTGACGGTTCCAAGCGCAGGCAGCACCAGGTTAACGTTTTCAGTTTGAATTCCGCTTGGAGAATAACGCACATTCGAACTGAAATTCTGAATGGATGTATCGGGTCCAGTCTTTGCGCCAGTGAGAGCGGAGATAGCCGACATTTTCGATCCCATATCAAAGCCAGCCAGCTTTGTGTTCGCAAGCTTCACTGGGCCTGCAATTACCATCTGGGTTACGGGTCCGGATATGGTGAGATCAGCGGAAAGGGTGCCACCCTGCAGCGACGAACCCGAGGGCAAGGTTACGCCAAGGGCAGGCAGCAGGGTCTGAAGGTCATTGACTGGCATGTTGTCGGCGTTAAGCTTCATATTCAAGACTGGCGCTGACCCCCGCAAATCGTAAGTTCCGCTCAGCTTAGCGCTGGCTTTACCTACCGACACGTCGCCCTGCGTGAGCTGACCGGTCTGTTTTTGCAGCTCATACACAGTCGCATATTTCATGCTGATCGCGCTCTGCGCGGGGGTGCCCTTGGGAGAGAGTTTCAGCTTGTCTGCTGTTGCGCTACCTGCACTGCGTGCTTGATTTCCATCGGATTGCACCGTGCCAGCAAAATTTACCAAACCGGAAAACCCCGATGAGGGATCAATAAAGCCCGACTTTGCCAAGTCGAGTTGGTTGACAGAAATCTTTGCTTGCAGCGGTGTCAGCGAGGTGTCGGCGCGATTAATGGCGCCTCCAGTGCCATCGAGCTTTACGTTTCCGCCGCCCGGCAAGTCTCCAGTCAATTCGAATGGGAACTGTGATGAAAACGAAAAATCCTTTACGCTGACATCTACGTTCTTGTAGATTCGCGGTTTTCCTGGAGCGTTTGTATCGGCAACGGAAATCTGCCCGCTTCGGATGTTCAGCTTTCCGACGGAAAGATTCTGTTCCAGTCCCTGTTCCGACGAACTCTTTTGCTCGGGCGATGGCGCTGAGGCAGGCTCCGTCTGTTTCCCTGGTGCAGCCTTATTTTGATTGGGGTTTGACGGCCCCGGCTTCGAGGATGCATCTGTCTGAGTTGCGGCGGGAGCAGTCCCAGGGGCACCCGCTTGATTACCGAGCGTAGAAAAATTCCACTTACCCGCAGGTGTTCGTAGAAGGGTTACCTGAGGCCGGGTAAGTGTGATCTCTCGAATTTCGAGGGTCTTCGACATGATCAGCGGAATAACGTTCACGCCGACATTCAGTGCATCCGCCTTGACGAAAGGTGCATTGCCAAATGCCGGGTCGTCAGCGATTGCGATGTTGTCCGCGGCAAGGCTGCCGGACCAAAGCGACAAACTCAGATTCCCGACAGTGACTTTGCGGCCTAGAGCATTAGTCAGCTCAGATTCAATGCGAGGCCGAAACGCATTGACATTGATGAGAAAGGGAAGAACGAGCACAATGACGATTAGAACGGCTACGATAATACCTATCCATTTCAAAGCTTTTTTCATGGCCGGGTATCTCCTCTACGACTTAAGAGTCGGATGGTGAAAGCTCGCTGGAAGTGGTCTCAAAACTCGACAAGTCTAACAAAACGCCGCGCGTGACGTTTGTCAGCCCGTTCGGTTCTATGCTGAACTGCTTGTACAGACGCTTTCAGCGCACCGCCACAGTTTCTGCATGCCGGGCCGACGGAACCGCAGTCTTCAAAGCCTGATCCAGGTCTGCAATCAAATCATCGGTGTTCTCAATCCCGACCGAAAGGCGGACAAGTTGATCGGTCACACCCATCTTCTGGCGATGCTCAGCGGAGATCATCGCGTGAGATGTAAGCACCGGAATCGAGACTAGTGATTCAACCCCACCCAGGCTGGGGGCCAAGGTGAACAGGTGTAGTGACTCGCTCATTTTTTTCGCGTCTTCACCGCTGCCATTAACCTCAAAGCTCACTACACCGCCTCCGCCGTTCATCTGCTGCATCGCGAGCGCCCGCTGAGGGTGCTTTTCAAGAAAGGGATAATTTACCGATCTCACTCCAGAATGGGCATCCAGAAAGTGTGCGATTTTGAGCGCGCTTGCATTCTGCCGCGCCACGCGGACGGCCAGCGTCTTGATCCCGCGGAGCAAGAGAAACGCCGCATGCGGGTCCATGCAACCGCCAAGTGTAGTCCTAGTCTGACGAATCGTATCGATTAGCCCCTGCCGGCCGGCCGCAACACCGCAAATAAGATCGGTATGTCCGCTGAGATACTTCGTTCCGGAATGCAACACAACGTCAATCCCGGCATCCACCGGCCGCATGTTGATTGGAGTCGCAAAGGTTGCGTCAATGAAAGTGGTCAGCTTGTGCTCGCGAGCAATTGCCACGACTTTCGCCAGATCCACCACACGCAGAGTCGGATTCGTTGGCGACTCCAGATACAACAACTTCGTATTGGGACGGATCGCGGACTGGTGCTGCTGGTAGTCGGTGGTATCCACAAACGTGGTTTCCACTCCCAGCTTCGGCAGCCAAGCTGAAAGAAATTTCGTAACTCCGCCGTAAATGTCCCGTTGAGCAACGATATGATCACCCGTCTTAACCAGCGCGAGAATGCTCGTCGTAATCGCGTTCATCCCCGATGCGAAAAGCAACGCGGCGTCTGCGCCTTCCAGTTCCGCAATCGCCCGCTCAACCGCGGTGTGTGTCGGATTTCCGTACCGCGTGTAGAACATGTCCGTGCTGGTAACGCGGAGTTGCTCGTGCGAATCCGTCACCTTAAAAGTTGAAGTCTGGTAAATCGGCTGCGCCATTGGGGCATTGCGCTTTTCGAGATCTGCGGCACCGTGGACCGACTCGGTTTCAGGATGAAAGCGGTGAGGCTTCATAGGCGCTCCTTCCTTGCCCTCAAGGGTAGCTTTCTCGCGCGATTGCGGCAACTCAGCGTGGTCCGAGACTCCGTCTATAATTCTCGCTTATGGACTTGGGCTTAAAGGGACGAGTGGCGATCGTTGCTGGCTCCAGCCAGGGCATTGGGCTCGCGACTGCCGAAGCTTTTGCCGTCGAAGGCTGCCGGGTCGCGATGTGCGCCCGCAATGCCGCGAAACTTGAGGCCGCGGCGGAGAAGCTTCGAGCTCAATCCAAGGTAGAGATATTCACCCAAGCCTGCGACGTGACCGACGCATCTGCGGTTGCCGCGTTTGTCTCTACAGTGGCCACCAAATTTGGCAGCGTAGATATCTGCATCGCTAATGCTGGCGGCCCTCCGGCTAAGGGTTTTCTCGCCGCCACGATTGACGACTGGCGCAAAGCCGTGGACTCGAACTTTATGAGCGCGATCTATTTCGCGCGCGAAGTAATTCCGCACATGAAGCGGAATCGCTGGGGGCGATTCATCACACTGACTTCGATTTCGACAAAACAGCCGGTTCCGGATCTTGTACTTTCTAATGCGGTGCGGGCCGCTGTTGTGGGTCTGGTTAAGAGCCTGGCCAACGAATTCGGTAAAGACGGCATTCTGGTGAACAATGTGGGTCCTGGATATACAGCCACGGGTCGTTTAAAAGAGTTGGCTACTGCGAGATCGTCGGCGTTAGGGAAGAGTGAAGATGAAATTTTCACGATGTGGGCGGCTGACTCGGCAGTCAAGCGCGTTGCCGAGCCGCGCGAAGTCGCGGATACGATCGTCTGGCTTGCGTCTGAACGCGCTTCCTACATCACAGGACAAACTATTTTGGTAGATGGCGGAGCTTATAAAGGACTGTGATCTATGAAGAAAACGACTGCAAAAAAGAAGACGTCTTCGTCTCAGGGCACGAAGCGTGTCGCTTTGTCAGGCACCGTGAGCCGCCGCCGTCCACCGGCAAAGTTGCGTCACTTGGCGTGGGAACAGGTCGAACGTGAAGTGCTTACGCCGCTCTTCGAGCGCCAATTGATCGTCGGACAAGAAATCATGCTGGCCCGCATTCTGCTCAGAAAGGGGTGCGTGGTCCCGATGCACAGTCATGAGAACGAGCAGTTGAGCACCATTATCGAAGGCGCTCTCAAATTTCTGATCAACGGAAAAACGCTTGTAGTCCGTTCCGGTGAAGTGCTGACCATACCATCGAATATGCCGCATGAAGCCATAGCGCTAGAGGATACTTTGGGCATCGATGTGTTCTGTCCTCCACGCGCTGATTGGCTCAACAAGACCGACAGTTATCTGAGAAAAAAATAGCGGTCAGAATAGCGCCGATCTTGCGGAGACCCTCCGGATTTCGTCTGTTATTCTTAATCCTTCTTCGAATAACATGCCCGAGCAGGCGATCAAGCCGGTGATCAGTGTGTCGCAACTGCGTTGCATCGGTTGCGGCAAAACCGCGCTGCCCGATCGCTTTCGTTGCGAACATTGTCGCGACTTGCTGGAGATAATCTATCCGGGATGGGCGAATGCCGGGCCTGCGGGATTGGATCCTTCTGCGCTTAGGAGTTTGTGGCTAAAGCGACGGGCTTCGTTCGAACCACCTGACCAAAGCGGCGTTTGGCGCTTTCGAGAAATACTTCCGGAAATTGCAGCCGAACAGATCATTACCATCCGCGAAGGCAATACGCCCGTTTACGAATTGGTCCACTGCGCTAAGTCTGCCGGCATAAAGCAGCTTTATGCTAAACACCAGGGTATGAACCCCACAGGCTCGTTCAAAGACACAGGCATGACGGTAGCCGCGTCCTTTGCGAGGCAAGCTGGTTATCACTGGGTTGCGTGTGCATCGACCGGGAATACCTCGGCATCCATGGCAGCGTACGCGGCACGCGGAGGCCTTCACAGCCTGGTGCTCATCCCCGACGGCAAGATTTCCTGGGGAAAGCTCTCGCAATCGCTCGACTACGGAGCGATCACCTGCCAACTCAAGACGGATTTCGACGGATGCGTTCGCGTGCTCAATGAAGTTGTCGAGCGCATGCCGGTATATCTGTTGAACTCGGTCAACCCTTATCGCGTTGAAGGACAGAAGACTGCTGCCTTCGAACTTCTTGAGCAATTCAACTGGCAACCGCCCGACCACGTCATTGTTCCCGGCGGCAATCTCGCAAATTCTTCGGCCATTGGCAAAGCCTTACGCGAGATGAAGCAGCTTGGCCTTATTTCACGGCTGCCGAAAATCTCAGTAGTTCAAGCCGAAGGTGCGAATCCGCTGGTGCGATCCATGCGCGAGAATGGTGGAGAGAAGCTAATTCCCGTCCACGCAGAAACCATGGCCACCGCCATCCGAATTGGCAACCCGGCCTCGTGGAAGAAGGCTCTTCGCGTCATCCGCGAAAGCGAAGGTACAGTTGAACAGGTGAGCGAAATCGAAATTGCCCTGGCCAAAGCAGAGATTGGCGCGGAGGGTGTCGGTTGCGAGCCCGCATCGGCGGTGACGCTGGCCGGGCTCAAGAAGCTGGTGAAAGAGGGATTCGTTAAACCGAATGAAACTGTGGTCTTGATCCTCACCGGACATGTGTTGAAAGACGCCGACTTCACGCTGAAATTTCATCGCGGCGACCTGTTCGAAGGAATGCCGCAAGAGGCTGAAACCGGAACGTTGAAATCTCATCAGCGCTCGCCACTGATTTTGGAGCCGAGTGTTGAAGCGGTTATCGAACTGCTGCGGACAGCAGAACAAGATCTTCATGCCTGACAATTTCTTGCCGAACCATGACTGAATTTAGCATCAGCCTTCCTGCCACATCCGCCAATCTTGGACCGGCTTTCGACGCGGCCGCGCTGGCGCTCGATCTTACTTTGCGGGTGCGGGCGACCAAAGCGAAACGGTTCTCGATTTCGGCCACCGGACGCGATGTGGATGTCTGCGGGAGAGTAGACGGCCATCTTGTTCTTACAACTTATAAGGAAGTCCTGAAGAGCGAGCGTAGGTCGGCTCCGGCTCTGGCGCTGAAGATCGACAATGGTTTTCCTATCGGCAAGGGCTTTGGCTCCTCGGCGGCGGCGCGGCTGGCAGGTATCGCGCTGGCAGTGCACTTCGGGCGATTGCGATGGACCAGCACCCGCATCATCGGGGAAGCTTCACAGCGTGAGCATCATCCCGACAACGCAGCGGCATGTTGGATGGGAGGCGTCACTGTGGCCCGCATGCTGGGAGCAGCCGAGGCCCAGGTCATGCGATTCGTTCCGAAGGGCAAGTGGCCGCTTATGCTGGCCATTCCCGAGGAAGCCCTCGCCACCGAGAAAGCTCGATCCGTGCTGCCAGAGGAATATTCGCGCGCTGACACGGTAGCGAACATTCAGAATTCCATGCTGCTGTTGGCGGCGCTGTTCCAAGGAGATCGCAAGCTGCTGGCTGCTTCACTTGAGGACAGGATTCACCAACCTTATCGGGCTGATCTGTGTCCGCTTCTGCCTGCCTTGCAGAATCTGCCCCCGAGTGCCGGAGTCCTCGGCGTGGCTCTAAGCGGAGCCGGGCCGTCAGTGTTGATGTTCCTCGATCCCGAAATTCCCCTGGAAAAGGTTAAAGCGAAAGTTGAAGCCCGATTGAGGGATCGCGAGCTGAAAGGGGAACTGGTACTTACTTCGATTGCAAAGCGCGGGGGAGAATCGTCATTTCTTCGACGGGCTGCGTAGCTGATCTAAGTCTCAGCCCTTCAATCGCTTATCGGTTAACACTTCATCGAGAGCACTGAGTAGCTGCCGCGCCCGTTTGGAGCTGTCTGTGCTGCCGCCGTCCATCTTTCTCTTCAACAGATGATATTCGTCTGCGATGTTAAGCGCGGCCAGCACCGCTAGACGCGCAGTGTCCACTGTATGCGTTTGTTCGGACACGGCCCGCATCTTTGTATCCACGTATTCGGCGAGTCGCAAAATGTAATCGGGATCGGTGCCGCGCAGGTTGTAACCCTGATCGAAGATTTCCACGCGAACACTGTTGTTGCTGGCATCCTGCACTTGCGGCGGTTTGGTGGCCGTTGCCATAGTTGCTCCCCTATCCGCTAGCTCGCCGCCGGCTCTTCCGCCATGCGCTCGATCTGCGTCAGCATCTTTTCGACTCGTCCGCGAATCTCTTCTCGCTCTTTGCGTAAGCCGACCATCTCGCGTCGCAAGCTTTCAGCTTCCTCTTCACGTTCCTCGAGTTGCTCGCGCAAACGCTGCGCATCCCGTTCAGCAATCGCACGCGCCTCGCGCGCGGACTTGTATAGCTCAATAGTGCGATAAACCTTGTCTTCCAGCGCCTGAAAATCGTCCGCGGGAACCTGCGTGGATACCTCTTCGACCGTCCTTAAGCTCATGATTGCTGCATCCTGGAAAGAAAAATTGAAGTCTTGAGCGCAGTATACTCCACGAGGGCTGTGGAGAAATCAGTAGAAAAAACTCAAAAGGGACGTAAGTGAATAGTCACTGCAGAATGAGAAGGCAGAAGCAGGAACATCCGGATAGGTGAGAATGCCGAAGTCAGAAGTTAGGACTCGGAACGCGAAGGGAGGTAGCTTTTCACGTTATTTCTGCATTCTTGTTTTCAAGTTCTGATTTCCATTGCGGCTTCCATGGCGTCCAATGACAGCGAACGCAGCAAGTTCCGGCGCATGCCGCGCTCCACTTCGGCCAGACGTTCAGAGGCAGACGTAAGCCACTCGAAAGTGGCGGACTCGCTCAGTTTCTGCAGTTCAGAAACAATATCGGTGTTGCGGACGAATTCGGGCGCACCGGAATCAAGGAATAACAGGTCCTGCAACAGCGAATAAATGGACCGCAGCAGCGCTTCCAGCTTGACGCGCCCTTCGGCTCCTGCGCGATATGTTTCGGTGATCTTGAATAACTCGCTGTGTTCACCCGACTTCAACGCTGTTTTTAGAATAGTAAGTGCGTGCTCGCGGGAAGCGGAATAAGCCGCCAAGTCAAACGTCTGCGCACGGCCAACAGCGCCTTCTGACAAGCGTGCAACCAGTGCCCGCTGCGGCGTCTTCCATTCCGGGCGATGTTTCTCCAGATAGTGTTCAATTTCAGCCGTCGTGAGGCTTTGTAACTGCAGCACCATGCTGCGCGAGCGGATGGTCGGCAGTAATTCTCCGGCACTCTCAGCAAGAATGAAGATGGTGGCAAACTCCGGCGGTTCTTCGAGAATCTTGAGCAGGGAATTCGCAGCCTCTTTCATGAAGGCCGCGTCAGTAAAAATGAACACCCGTTCCCGCGCTTCCAGCGGCCGAAAATAGATGGTGTCAATCACCCGCCGCACCTGGTCCACTTTGATCATCATTTGCGGCGGGTCAGGGGGAACGACGAGCACGTCAGGATGCGTCTGGATGAAAAGTCGTGTTTCTTTCTTTTCGGTTTCCTTTAGCGCCTCGCGGGCTTCCGTCGCCTCGGCGCAACGCGCGTCCAAGTCCTCTAACTGTGCAATACGGACGCAATTCGCGCACCTACCGCAGAAGTCAGGGAGACCATTGCTCGTCGCCTGCTCCAGACAATTCATCGCCCGCGCTACCATCGTTGAGAGCGTGTATTTACCGGATCCTGATCGCCCGGCGAGAATGACGGCGTGCGGAAAGCGGTCGCGCGCCAGCATCTCGCGCATACCATGCACCGTCTCGGCGTTGCCATGAAAATCAGAAAAGCCCATTCGTTTCCTACAGGCGACCCAAGGCCTAAGGCCTAGAGCCCAACCGACCACTTCATCGGAGTTCCGCCGCCCCCCGTGCCACGCATCTCAATCGCGTTATCGATCACTCTGGCCCGATGAACCCGCTCGCCGTTTGCTTCCACACGATCAAACTTTTTCAGCTCTTCAGTGCTGAGCCTCAGGCTCACGGTCCAGGTATTTCGAGTGCTTGGCTCGTACCAGCCTTCGTAGCCCTTCGCGGTCTTGATCAGTCCCACCAGAGGCGACTCGAAACGGAACGCGGGCAGTGGAATCTCTGGCGCCCACTTCACCCCAGCTTCCGTGAACTCGATGCCTAGAAGCTTGGCCAGCGAGTACAACTGACAGGCGTGGGTGTGCATGTTAAAAACAGGAAAATCCGTCCATCCAAATGGTGCTCCACCGGTCGTCGCTCCCGGCTTCTTGCTATTCACTGAATTCAGCACGTCGGGCCCGCTCCATGCACCATACCAAATGTCCGGATATACCTCAGCATGACGGGCAAATGAATTCTTCTTCCATTCGTCCCACGCCATGGTGCCGTTCAGTCGCGCCAGGGCCCAAATCAGCGTTTGATTTAACGACGGCCAGACGCCACCATCCACCGATGCTCCCGGCTCTTGTTTCCACAGCCCGTGCGTTTCCTGGTCCGGCCCCGGAGTTAATTGGATCGCACCGATGGGCGAAGGACTCCGCAGCTCCTGATCTATGCTCTGTAGCAGAATTTTCGTCTGCTCCTCATTCGTGATTCCGCTGATTAGCGCCCACGGCTGCGGTTCAATCCACATGCACTTGTCGCCAATCCAACCCATGTCGGGCCCGAGCCACGCTCTGCGAAACCACTTGCCTGTCCATTGGCTGCGAACTGCGGCACGGTGCTGCTCCGCGGCAGCGCGAATCGGTGTCGTGACGCGGTCTTCATCTCCCGCGTACGTGAGCATGCGCGCATAGTAATCGAAGACATAAGCCGCCATAGCGGAATTTAGAACGCTCTCGCCTTTCTCCACGCACTCTTTAACATCCGACTGCGGCACCCACCCAGTCACCAAAGCGTCGTTCCAATCGTCCTGCAGCATGCGCATCAGCCCGTGCTCGCCAGTTTTCACGTCCTGGCTCAGGTGCTTATAGCAGCGGGCAAGAAGATTGCGCACCGTATCCCGGCCGGCCCCCTCGCCGCGAAGTGCATCCGGGTTAGGGCCAAACATAGTCACTATTTCCGAGTCGAGGAAGCGGACATCGCGCGTGGCAAGAACATACTCAGTGACGGCCCAGATCAGCCAAAGCGGCATGTCGCTGGTATTGTCGGAAACGGTAGGCATTGTCATGCCGTGCCCGACAATTCCGTACGGGACCGATCCGTCCGGACGGACCTGCTTCAACGTGTAGCGCAGGACGCCCTTCACCAACTCAGGATCGCTGAAGATGAAGGGCAAGGCGTGCTGCAAAGGATCGCGCGCCGCTCCCTGAAACCCCATAACGTACTGATAAATGCTGCCCTGCGAAATGATGTGCTGGTGAAAGAAGTCGTCATAGGTGAACCCGCTGCGCAAGTAGTAATGGTTCCACACGGCTTCGCGCTCGACCCATGGCTCGCTCTCCGTACTGAAATGCAAGCCACTTTTTTTCCACTGTGCGCTGGAATCGTGTAGAGCAGTCGAGGCGCTCTGCCGATACTTGGTGATTAGCCCATCGAAGTCGAAACCCGAGGTCTTGTATCCGTATAAGAAACTTAGGACTTTAGACTCTCCGGGCTTCAGCGAAAACTTGCGCTCAAGCAACAATCCGCTGTCCGGCCCGGACTTATCCAAATTGCCGTCGAGTGAATGGTCGAGTCCGGTCGGATGATTCACTCCTCCCGTTCCGAAGAAGTCTCTTGCATTGCTGCTCATTCCATCCGCGGGTGCGTCGAGCGAAATCAGGAACGTAGACGGCGGATTCAGATCATCAAACCGGGCATTTTTCGGGACATCCTTCGCAGGGGGTACGAGAAATGGATTCGGTTGTTTTTCAAGCGCTTCCACCATATCCCGGAATTGCCGGTCTTCAGCCGGGTCGCGGCCGTTGAAATCCTTCGTCTCGATTAACCCGGCGCTGTCTTCAACAGCCTTGAATTGATGCGTAAATCGCTGACCAAAATCGCGACGCAGTTCATGCATGCTTTTGCCGCCGAAACTCTCCATGAACGACCGAAACGAAAACTGATAAACCTGGCACCCCCAGTATTCGATCCACCTTAGGCTAGCGGGTGAACTTCCGGAGTTGGTGATTGTCGTCTGAGTGAGCAGCACTGGATCATCGCCGAAGGGCGCAAGAATTATTTGATGAACTTTGTATTGCGCGCCCGCTACTCTCTTGCGGAAATATCCAATTCCGAATACGCGATCAAAGCTCATCGCATTGCCGGAATAATGGGTGCTCAACATCCGGCTACCGTCCGTCAGATATCCAAAGCCGCCGGCGAAAATTCCGCGCTCCGGAGCGTGGTCGTTGAGGAACTTAGGCGCACCCTCGTCTTGACGAACGCGAACGTGCCCGTAGTTTGACGCGATGGCAACAATGCGATCATTTCCGATCTGGTGAATGTGCTCGGTGGGGGAGAGAATGCCGGGATTAACTTGCGTCACCGCTTTGGGGTCTTTGATCTGGTCGCAGGTGTACGTAAAGGCTGGAAGTCCGAATTCATCTTCGATCCAGTGGCCGAAATAACCCGAGCCGTACGCCTTCTCTCCGGACGAAGAGGAAGTGTTCTGGGGCATCAATGCCTTGAACTTTGGAAGGGTCTTCACTGCGGCTGCGGTCAGCGCAGCATTGCTTAAGAACTTCCTCCGGTTAACGGACATTCTGAGCCTTCCCGAACTCCACGCCTAACCTGCTCCGAACGATATCCAGGATCTTTGCGTGCGTCTGGTCTGGTGTTCCGCGCGCATCTACGACGAATACCCGTTCCGGTTCGCGCTTTGCAATATCCAGATATGCTGACTGCACGCGCGTGAAGAACGCCCGATTCTCGCGCTCGAAGCGATTTTCATCAGCTTCTTCCGCTGAGATTCGCGATTGATTTCGTCGCCGCGCCCGCTCTACGCTGGCGGCGACGTCAGAATCCATCAGAATAGTCAGATCAGGTTTCAGATCGCCGCAGAGAATGCGATCCAGTTCAAGCACCAGCTCACCTCCCAGCTTTCTCCCCCCGCCCTGGTAAGCTTCGCTCGAATCGGTAAAGCGGTCGGAGAGGACCACCTCACCTCTTGCAAGCGCAGGGAGAATAATTTCGGACAGATGCTGGGCGCGCGATGCAAACATGAGCGCCAACTCAGCCAAGGGATCGAGGTGTGTAGTTCGAGTATCGAGCAGTAGCTGCCGAATCTTGTTTCCGGTTGCCGTGCCGCCGGGTTCTCGCGTCACCGTGACGGGCAGTCCGGCCTCGCGCAACTTGCCTGCGAGACGCTCCAATTGCGTGCTCTTGCCGCAGCCGTCCAGCCCTTCAAACGTAATGAACGTGCCACGCCGCGGGGTCACGAAAACGATGATAGCAGCAACTTTGTGTCCGCTCGCTGCGCCGTTCAACCAGTTGACAGCGAGGCTGAAGGTGACGAACCCACCTTCCGCTGTTATATTCAAACGTTTGATTCAATACAATTTTTCATTCCCGACGAAGGAGAACCTCGTGACCCTCGCCCGCTACGTTTACGGTGTGGTGTGTTCGATTCTGCTGATCGGTACTTTCTCGGCAGCCGCGACTGCCGCGGCTCCGCACCTGACCATTGCCGTTGACGCAACCGACGCGCCGCGAAGAATTTTCCACGCGCAACTCACGATTCCAGCGAGCCCGGGAACTCTGACTCTTTATTACCCCAAGTGGATTCCCGGTGAGCACGCACCCAGCGGCCCAGTCATCAACTTGACCGGACTGAAGTTCACGGGTAATGGCCAGATTCTGAAGTGGCGGCGTGCCCTCGACGACAATTGGACGGTCAATGTGGAGGTGCCGGCGGGCGTCACTGAGATCCATACAAGCCTCGATTTCGTGTGCGCGACTCCTGAGGACGCGACGCTGTTCTCCTCCGGGGCTTCTGCGACCAACAAACTCGCTATTATCAGTTGGAACCAGGTCCTGCTTTATCCGAAGGGGTGGACGGCTGACCAGGTGACATTTTCTCCCTCGGTCCGGTTTCCTTCTGGTTGGAAATACGGAACGGCCTTGCAGGTCGCCTCGCACACCGGAGACGAAGTTCAATTCCAGCCAGTATCGCTTTATACGCTGGTGGACTCGCCCATCATCACCGGCGAATACTTCAAGCTTTTTCCCATGAACCCCGGTCAGGAATTTCCTGCCGAAATGGACATTGCCGCCGATAGTCCTGCCGATCTTTTAGCGCCCCCTGAAGTGTGGGAGCACTACCAGAACGTGCCGAAACAGGCGATCGCCTTGTTTGGCGCGACTCATTATCGTGACTACCACTTCCTGTACACCCTGAGCGATTACGTTGCCCACTTTGGCCTGGAGCATCACGAATCCAACGACAGCCGGACCTACGAACGCACCATGGTAGATCCCGAAATGAGGCTCCTCCACGCGTCGCTACTCACGCATGAGTATATGCACTCGTGGAACGGTAAATATCGCCGTCCCGCCGATCTAACCACACCTGACTACCAGCAGACCATGCAGGATGATCTGTTATGGGTTTATGAGGGGTTGACGGAATACCTCGGCGATGTGATTGCGGCACGAAGCGGACTGTGGGACGCGGACCAGTACCGTCAGAACTTGTCATATGTTGCAGCCTATATGGACCATCGCCCAGGAAGAACCTGGCGCAACCTGCAGGATACCGCCGACTCTGCCGCCCAACTGTATTACGCGCCACACCAGTGGGATTCCTGGCGCCGGGACACGGATTACTATGACGAGGGCGAGCTCGACTGGCTCTGGGTGGACAGCATCATCCGGCAGCAGTCGAACGGTAAGAAATCGATTGACGATTTCTGCCATATCTTTCACGGAGCACCCCACACTCCGCCGATGGTCAAGACCTACACCTTCGATGATGTTGTGAATACGCTCAATCAGGTGGCCGCTTACGATTGGCGCGGCTTCTGGAATGAAAGGTTATCCAATCATGGCCCGGGTGCGCCGCTCGGCGGAATCGAAGGGGCTGGATGGAAACTGGTTTACGATGACGTGCGTTCGGACTACATGCGTGCCTGGGAAGACGAGCACCGGGAGGTGAATGCGTCTTTCTCAGTCGGCTTCATCGCCGGGGAAGATGGAGTCATCGAGGACACGATCGAAGGCATGGATGCGGCCCACGCTGGAATCGGGCCCGGGATGAAGATCGTTGCAGTAAACGGGCGCCGTTTTACGATTCAGGTTCTTCGGGATGCTCTTGCGGCAGGGAAAAATAGCAAAGAGCCGCTACAAGTAATTGTCGAAAATACCGACTATTTCCGGACCTTCAATCTCGATTACCATGGCGGAGAAAAGTATCCGCACCTGGTGCGTGAAGAATCCAAGCCCGATCTGCTCACAGATATAGTTCGGGCGCGCTGAAATTCGCGGCCTGTTTTTGAAGCGTGTTTAATCTGCTTCCACACCGGCGAACAGGTCGGTTTCCATCTGCATGGGTTGCGAGTGGACCGTCGCAGCAAGGTGGAACATTTCTCTTGCTCCACGTTGCCGGACATTTGTTTCGAATAGCGACCATAGGGGTTGCTGTGAGGTGTGTGCCTTGAAGGCGGCGATTTTCGTTTCCAGGACACTGCCGAAGTCGATCACTGCGCTGAATGGTGCAAACGCGACGGGCTGGCGGCCTGGCAGCGTAAAGTCCGCCGTGCCGTAATAGAGTTTTTGGGCGCGGTGCGGTTTTAACCCTGAATTGAACTGGTCGGCGTAGCGATTAGTGCGTCCCGCCCACTGGAAGGCGAGAGTAGAAAACATGCCGGCCATCGAGTGATCGGGATGTCCCGTGACTCCCCCGTCAGCTCCAAAAGTCAGAACCACGTGCGGCCGGAACTGGCGCAACTGCATCGTCAACTCGTACACCACTCGATTCAATTGCTGCAGATAAAGCTGTCCGTCGGGATAATTCAGAACAACTGGACGCGAAACCTTCAGTAGTCGGCAGGACGCCGCGAATTCCGCACGGCGCATTTCTGCAAGCTCATGGTCACTCTTCGCGCTGCCGCGGTGGGTTGCGGCCTGCCCCGGAGTCAAGCACACCACGCTGGTTTCCATGCCTCGGTCTGCGTAACTGAGCAAAGTTCCACCAAAGCCGCCGGCTTCATCGTCGGGATGGGCAGTAATACACATCAGTCGAAACATGGCGAAATTGTATCGGATGTGCAGAGCTTCGCAGAAATCGTGCAACCTGTTGCGCGATAGGCAGCTTTCTGACAAAATCTGCCCGATTTGTCGGCAATCATAGAAAAAGCCTTTCACCAAAATCAGCATCCAAAATACAATGATCCGTGAATTCCGTGGTGGACGTGGGTCTATGTCGGAGGTCATGGAGCAAAACGGTTAGAACCAGCTTGAGTAATAATGCACATTCTCATCACCTGCGACACGCTGAACGGGAACTGGACGTACACCCGGGAACTGGTGTCGGGGTTGATCACTCGAGGGCTGCGGGTCACGCTGGTCAGTTTCGGCGATATACCATTACCCGAACAAACTGCATGGATGGATCGGCTCTACGGGCTGAGTTATTGCCCCACCGCTTTTCGCTTGGACTGGATGGAAGGCGGCCGGCACGATTTTACGGATGCATCCGCCTATCTCTGTTCCCTGGCGAAAGAAAGTCGGGCAGATATTCTTCACTCGAACCACATTGGCTATGGGGCATTACCCATTGCAATTCCGCGGGTAGTGGTGGCACAAGGCGATCTGATTACCTGGTGGAAAGCGGTACACGGACGCGAACCCAAAGAAAGTGACTGGTTGCGCTGGTACCGTCGCACTATCGCGCAAGGACTCGCCCAAGCGTCCGCTGTGGTAGCGCCCAGTGAGTGGATGCTGAATTCCATTCGCTCGTCCTATTCCGGGGCAACGCGGGAGATTGTGATCCACAACGGTCGCAATCCGATTTTCTTCAATCCATACGTAACGAAAGAGGATGGAGTATTGGCCGTTGGCCGTCTGCTCGATCCGGCTAAGCAAGTAAATTTGCTGACCCAGGAATCCCATCCGGTTCCGGTGTGCATCGTCGGCGAAGATGCCGCAGAGCAGGCATCCAAGCTGCCGCTGCGTGCCGATGTACGATTCAGTGACGGGAACACCGGAGTGGCGCTGCGGGGGCCGCAGTCGGAAGCCCAGTTACGGCTGCTTTTCAGCAAGGCGGCGATTTATGCCGGCACATCCCGGTATGAGCCTTTTGGAATGACGGTACTCGAGGCCGCGCTTTCGCGGTGTGCCCTTATTTTGAACGACATTCCCTCTCTCCGCGAACTTTGGGACAACGCTGCAGTCTATTTCCGCGCGAACGATCCCGCCAGCCTGGCCGATGCAGTTCGAATTGTGAGCAGCGATGTCCAGATGCGCCGGAATTTTGCCAATCGCGCCTTTCAGCGGGCGCGCGAATGTTTCAACGCTCATCGCATGACCGACAATTACATTCAGCTCTATCGCAGTGTCCTCGTACGCAAAGCCTCTGCGGCATAACGATGCGTGTTCAGCCGTAGCGCGTGCTCCTCTGAAACTGGTATCTTTCTAGGTTGCTCATATTATCTCGGAGGCATCATGGCTGCCGTCAAAATTACCGTCAGGAAAAATGGTCCTTATCGCGTTGAAGCTCCCGAAGGCTCAGTCGAACTGGTTGACGCCGACGGAAATAAGTTTGATCTGACTGGAAAGCCGGCGTTTTCCTTGTGCCGCTGCGGCGGGTCCGTTAACAAGCCATTTTGCGATGGGACCCACAGCAAGATTGGATTTCAAGGCGCGGAAATCGCCGTCCGCAAAGCCGACGAGACAAGGAATCCGCAGTCATAACGGCGGTACGAGATTGAATCAGGGGCAATCATGGAAGACCCGCAGGACAAAGATCTTGGGATGCACCGCGACATCACCCGTCGCGATTTTATCAATGGTGTGGCGGTAACGGCTGGGGCTGCTGCTATTCCGCCTCACGTTCTCGCAGCGTTACAGAACAATAACGATCCTGAAAAATCACCTGAATATTACCCTCCGGCCCTCACCGGCCTGCGCGGCAGCCATGTGGGATCGTTTGAAGTTGCGCACAGCATTCGTGATCACGAGTTCTGGAAAAAAGCCCCGAAACCCATTGCCACGGGAGAAACCTTTGACCTGATCGTTGTCGGTGGTGGTATCAGCGGCCTTTCCGCCGCGCATTTCTATCGCAAGGGCAATCCCGATGCGCGCGTGTTGATTATTGAGAATCATGATGACTTCGGTGGCCACGCCAAGCGCAATGAATTTACTGTAGGGGGATATAAGCGGCTAGGGTTCGGCGGCACGTACTCGATTGAGAGTCCTGCTCCCTACAGTTCGGTAGCCAAAGGCGTCGTCGAGGAACTTGGTATTGATGTGAGTTCGTACTCCAAGTACTTTGCCAAGGGGTTCTACCGCTCTCTTGGGCTTCTGCCCAGCGTGTTCTTCGACAAGGAAACCTTTGGATCCGATGTGCTTGCGCCGGGTGCGACTCCGTTCGAATCGGGAGAAACCGGCGAATCAAGTTTTACGAATTCGAGTGAAGCCTGGAACCGGTTCCTGAAAATTGCTCCCTTCTCGCCGGCCGCAAAGCAGGATTTCGACAGGTTGCGGCATGATCGCAAAGACTACCTTCCCGGGTTGAGTTCGGACCAGAAAAAGGAGAAGTTGGCTACGATCAGCTATGCCGATTACTTGACGAAAACCATCGGCGTGAGTCCGGAGATTGTGAAGCTGTATCAGGCGGCGCCGCATGGACTATTTGGCGTCGGAATTGACGCAGTCTCAGCGCAGGATGCCTGGGGGCTTGGATTCCTTGGCTTCGCGGGACTGAATCTCGCTCCCGGAGCGGGCAAGGGAATGAACCGCGACTGCATTCCCAATGAGGAAGCGGAGAAATATTTTTTTCATTTTCCAGACGGCAATGCGTCCATTGCGCGTTTGCTGGTCCGTAGCCTCGTTCCGCATGCGATTCCGGGACAGTCTGCTGTTGATGTTGTTTCCGCAAGAGCCAATTATGCAAAACTGGACGATTCGGCTTCGCCCGTCCGCATTCGTTTGAACAGCACGGCGGTTCGCGTTCGACACCTGGGGGACGCTGCGAGTGCCAGAGAAATTGAGGTTACGTATTCCCGCTTTGGCAGACTCTATAGCGTTCGGGCGCCACATACCGTCCTCGCCTGTTGGAACATGGTTATTCCGTATATTTGCTCGGAACTGCCCGAAAGGCAGAAGCAGGCGTTGCATTCTGCGGCGAAAGTTCCGCTGCTCTATACCAATATTGCCCTGCGCAATTGGACGTCATTCAAAAAGCTGGGTGTGAGTGCGGTATATTCGCCGGGTTGTTATCACTCGGCGTTTACGCTCGACTTGCCGGTGAGCATCGGCGATTATCACTGCGCAAAATCGCCTGATGAGCCCATCGTCGTTCACATGATGAAAACGCCGTGCCACCCAGGGTATCCAGCCCGCGATCAGCATCGCATGGGCCGAATTGAGTTGTTCACCACCGATTTTGAAACCATGGAGCGCAAGATTCGCGATCAACTCGCACGCACACTAGGCTCCGGCGGTTTCGATCCCGCCCGCGATATTGCCGCAATCACTGTGAATCGCTGGCCTCATGGCTACGCCTATGAATACAACTCGCTTTGGGACGAATTCTGGCTGGAAGGCGGGGAAACGCCATGCGAGGTAGCTCGGAAGCCGTTCGGACGCATTACCATCGCGAACGCCGACGCCGGCGCTTACGCCTACACCGACGGCGCCATGGACCAGGCCTGGAGAGCAGTGCAAGAACTCAATCGGGTAAAAAGTTAGCAGTAAGAGTGCCGATACCCCTCTCTTTTGTATCAATGGATGGTCTTCGTCTTCCGCGACATGTAGTCCATCAGCAGATACTGGCCGAGGGTATAAGGCGTGGTGAAGTACGCCTTACCGCGGCACATCTCTGTGACCTTTTGCACGAACTGCACCAGGCCGTAGTCGGACGCCAGCATAAATGTATTGATCATCACTCCCGCGCGTTTGCACTTCGACACTTCTTCGAGCGTCTGACTAACGACCAGCGGATCGAGACCGAAAGCGTTTTTGTAGATTCGCCCGTCTTCGAGAGTCAGGGCTGAAGGCTTGCCGTCCGTGATCATGACAATCTGCTTCATGTCCTTGCGTTGGCGCTGCAAAATGCGTTGCGCTAACCGAAGGCCCTCGCGAGTGTTGGTGTAATAAGGCCCAACTTTCACGCGCGCCAATTGCGACAGGGGTACCTCTTCGGCCGAGTCGTGAAAGAGAACCAGCGACAGCGAATCGCCGGGATACTGGGTTCGCAATAAATGCGAAAGGGCCATGGCAACTTTCTTGGCCGGAGTAAACCGGTCTTCGCCGTACAAAATCATTGAATGCGAGCAGTCGAGCATCAACACCGTCGCGCACGAAGACTGATACTCGCACTGATGCACCTGAAGGTCTTTGTACTCAATATTCAGCGGAAGGGTCAGTCCCTCCCGCTCGATCGCGCTGGACAGCGTCGCGGTAATGTCCAAATTGAGCGTGTCGCCGAATTCATACTGCCGCGATGATCCACTCGCCTCAATCCCCGTCGCCAGATCGCGCGTATCATGACGTCCGAAACTGGATTTGCCCAGAGAACCGAGGAGGTCGCGCAGCGTTTTGAATCCCAAAAAATCCAGGCTCTTGTCAGTAATTTCAAAACGCGCCTGCTGCTGTGCGTCACCCACCTGCCCGCCTACGCTCGACCGCTTCGCGGGATCATGGGGTTGGTCAATGCTGATGTAGTCTTCCTGCTGCATGCGCTCGATCAGTTGTTCGATCAGTTCATCTAGTGATCCTTCAGCCTGCATCTGCTGTAATTGTTCGCGGAGTTCGTCAGTAAGCAAGTCGCCATTCATCAGCGCCTCTTCGATCGCGCGGCGCAATTCGTCCAGAGTCTGCTCACCCTCAGGCTGGTCATAATAGGAGAAATAATTCTGGAACCCGCTCTGCAATAAGTAATCCGACAGCGCGCCGAGCAAGTCCTCCATGCTCATTTCGCCCGCAGGATCGGGAACGTACTTGGTGTAGCGAATACGTTTCATAAAAGCGTCGCAATCAGCACTCAGCAATTAGCCAGGACAAAACGGCCGAGAACTGATTGCTGAGACCTGATGGCTAGTTTAACGGCCTTCTCGGCCTGTAAGGAATGTCCTCGCGCTCGAAGGGCTTCTCCGGCGTACGCGGCTGTTTTTCTCCGGCGGTGAATACGCGTTCTTCGTTACGGCCGATTCGCTTGTGCGCGTGTAAGCCTTCGAGTACGAACTCGGCAGCGGAAACCTGGATTTCACCGCTGTCTTTCGGTCCAACGTTTACCCGCGTCAACTTATCCATCAGGCCCTGGATGCCCCGCAAAGATTGCAACACCTCAGCGGCCGCAGCTCCCTCGGCCACCTGCATCTCGCCTCCCAGATCAAACCATTGCACAACCTGCTGCATATTGGCGCCGCTGAAGTATTGGTCATAGGTCTTGGCGATCGCAGCCCGAATCAGTTCGCGTCCCACATGGTCCGCGCCTTTCATCTCGCCTTCGTATTCAAGTTCCAGTTTGCCGGTGATCGCCGGCAGTGCAGCGTAGATATCACTTATCCTCGGGACGACGACTTGTTCATTGTGGCGAAGGGCACGGCGTTCGGCGTTTGAGATCACATTTTCGATGACTGAAATCGGTAGCCTTTGGCTCACGCCCGAGCGCTTGTCTATCTTCTTATCTTCGCGGGCTGCGAATGCGACACGTTCAATCACCTCCCGCACATATTTGGGAACCACAGCCTTGGTTCCGTTGCGGGCCGACCACGCCTCCTGCGAGGTGATGGCAATCCCTTCCTCAACCGTCGCAGGATAATGCGTCCGAATCTCAGAACCAATGCGGTCTTTGAGTGGGGTGATGATCTTTCCGCGGGCAGTGTAATCCTCTGGATTCGCGCTGAACACCATAGCTACATCCAGCGGCAGGCGCACCGGGTACCCCTTAATCTGCACGTCGCCTTCCTGCATGATGTTGAACAAGCCGACTTGAATTTTTCCCGCCAGATCGGGCAATTCGTTGATTGCGAAAATGCCGCGATTGGCACGAGGAAGAAGGCCGTAATGGACGGTCAGTTCGCTGGCGAGTTCGTGTCCGCCACGCGCGGCCTTAATAGGATCAATGTCGCCGATCAGATCCGCGATGGTGACGTCGGGGGTGGCCAGTTTTTCCACATATCTCTCTTCGGGCGTGAGGAACGCAACCGCGCTGCTCTCGCCACACTCGGCAATCAAGTCGCGACAGCGGCGGCAAATCGGAACGTACGGATTGTCGTGAATCTCGCATCCGGCAAGGTACGGCATGTGCGGATCGAGCAGGGAAGTGAGCGCGCGCAGAATGCGACTCTTCGCCTGGCCACGCAATCCCAGCAGAATGAAATTGTGGCGGGACAGGATTGCGTTGACGATTTGCGGAACAACTGAATCGTCATAGCCAACAATTCCTGGAAAAATTGAGGCCTCGCCATTTGTACGCAAGCGCGCAAGCAGGTTGTCGCGCATCTCGTCTTTTACCCGGCGGGTTCTTAGAAGGTTTTCTGAAAAAGGACTTCGGCGCAATTCACCAAGCGTTCGAGGGAAACTCATCGAATAGGACTCCGCAGAACCAACAACTAGGCAGATTATACGCCGCGATGGATGCGATCAATCGTGAGCCGGAAGCTTAATGCACGTGCCCGTTTCCACCCGCCTTACGCTTGGCGCGAGCGCTTTGCTGCAGTGCGGGCAGGATGCGTTCGAAGAAGGCGATGATCGACCGTATGCGGTCTGCCTCTGAGTTCATTTCCAAAAGCGTTTGCTGAAAATCAGGATCGAAAGGCAGCGACCCGGCCAGGCGATAGGCGAGCTGCGACGAATCGGTTTTCTGGCTATCTTCCGGCTGTGCTCCCGCCAGTTCCATAATTTCTCCGTGCAACCGTAGCGCGGTTTCAAGGTCTGGGGCGGCCGCAGGTTCGTTTTCATCGTCGAGGTAAATTACATCGGCCTGCAAAAACGACCGCTCCTGATTCAACTCAAGTACCTCAAACCGCCGCTTGCCTTCGGTCAGAATGTCCATGCGCCCATCGGGATGGGTCTTCATTACGTTGATGATCTCAGCCGTACATCCGATCGACGCCAGCGCCTCTTCCTTACTGCGGACGATTCCAAAATGGCGATTTTGGGTCAGGCATTCGTTAATCATTTCTTTGTACCGCGGTTCAAAAATGTGCAGGGACAGCGGCACCGCCGGCAGGAGAACCAGATCGAGAGGGAACAATGGCAGCAGCGCGCTCATCAAGAGTATGTGAACACGGCATTCACCGTGCTGGCTTGCACTAGATTCTACGCCGCCTTGACTTGATAGGCTGGTAAGGTTACAAACCCGCATGGCACTTTTGAACTCCGCAGCAGCTTCGTTGTCAGGCAAAGTGGCAGTGATCACCGGCGCTTCGATGGGGATTGGCGAGGCCATCGCCAAGCTGTTTGTCGAGCATAGTGCGCGCGTGGTGCTGCTCTCGCGAGACTCCGGACGTGTAGAAGCAGCTCGCGCCCGCATCGGAAAGTTAGATCAAATTCTGGCGCTCGCATGTGATGTGCGTAATCGCGAAGAGATCGACCGTGCTATTGGTCTTACCATGCATCATTTCCAACGCGTCGATGTCTGGGTTAACAACGCCGGACACGGGATTCTTGATTCCGCGGCCTCGGTAAGCATGCCCAGCGTTCGTGAGACGTTCGAGACCAACTTTTTTGGGGCCATGGAAGCGATGCAAGCCGTAATCCCGATCATGCGACAGCAAGGCTCGGGTGCAATCATCAATGTTTCCAGCGTTGCCGGGCACATTCCGATACCTTTTCACGGAATCTACAGCGCGACCAAATTTGCTATGAACGCGCTCGGCAAGGCTGCCCGCATCGAGTTGTCTGCTGCAGGAATCAATGTGTTGACCGTGTGCCCCGGTTACGTGCGCACTGAGTTCGCTGCCAATGCGATCAAGGGAGCGGAACCGAAGCGTGTGCGACCCAAGGCGGCGCGTGGCATCTCGGTAGAGCGCGTCGCTCGCGCGGTGCTGCAGGGATATCTCAGGAACAAAAGAGAAGTGATAGTCCCTTGGACCATGATTCCAGTAATTAAGATCTATCAATTATTCCCCGGGCTCGTGGAAATGGCGATGACGAGGATGGCAAGGAATGCCGGTTGAGCCGCTGATGAAACCTGGCGCTATGTTCGCTGCGTACCCCAGTCTGAAGGACATGGCCATTCTGATTACCGGCGGCGCGACCGGCATCGGTGCTGCAATGGTCGAGCTCTTTGCCGTGCAGGGATCGCGTGTTGCATTTTTTGATATTGACGAGGCTAGCGCCGCGAAGCTGATAGAGGCAATCACTGTGCGAGCGGCTCATCCGCCGCTGTTTCTACGTTGTGATCTGACAGATATCGCGGATCTACGCATGGCCGTGAAAGAAGTGGAATCGCAGCTCGGCCCCATTCGGGTGCTGGTAAACAATGCAGCCAACGATGACCGTCACCAGTTTTCCGAAATCACACCAGAATATTGGGACCAGCGAATGGCTGTGAATCTGCGCCATCATTTCTTTGCAGCGCAGGCGGTTACGCCCGGCATGGCACGCGCCGGAGGCGGGTCGATCATCAATATGAGTTCCATTGCATGGATGATTCCGTCGACCGGTTTGCCGGCATACGTGACCGCGAAAGCCGGAATTGTTGGCTTGACACGAACGCTAGCAAAGGAGCTGGGGCCCGCGAACATCCGTGTGAATGCAGTATCGCCAGGTGCGATCATGACGGAACGCCAACGTCGCTTGTGGATGACGCCCGATTACATCGCAGAGATCATGCAACGGCAAAGTCTGAAGCGCGAACTGCTTCCCGAGGATGTGGCGAGGCTGGTCCTGTTTCTGGCCTCGGACAACAGCTCGGCAATTACAGGACAAAATATAGTGATTGACGGCGGATGGGTGTAAGCGTCCTGAAAGCTGTTAGCTAAGGCTATCCACCGATCTCCTCCAGCATTCCCTGCATCTCCGAAGCCGCATGCGAATCACTCTTACGCTCAGCGGCAGCGATTCCGTTCTGCAGCATTACCTTCGCCTCATCGGCACGGTCAGCTTTGACCAGCGTTTGAGCCGCCATGAAATATCCGGCGGCATAGTCAGGATTGGCCGAAAGCAGTTTGCTGAATTCTGCCAGCGCTTGTTCTATCTGTCCGGAATTTGCAAACTCCATCGCCAGGCCGTAACGGGCGAATGCATTGTTGGGATCTTGCGACAGCACTTCGTTAAGGGCGGCGATGCGGTCCATGTGGACAACCAGTTTATCTTTTCCGGGGACTTGTAGGTAGAATCAGGTGAACCGAAGGGAGAAACATTGGCCTGCCCATTCTTTTCGCCCACAGAGCGCGCTGACGACATCGCGTTACCTCATCCGGCACGGCTGCCGCTCGGCGCCGCCTGGCGCGGAACCTGCGAGGCGCCGGGCTATGAGCCCTGTGCTCCGGCTAATCAAGAGCTGCAGGCGTGCAATTTGGGATATGCGCAGACCTGCCAGCGTCTCCCGAAGGAACGCAGTTGCGATGCAGTTCGGTTCGGCGTGGCCCGCGACTCGAATTCCTTCATTTCTCTGCGCTACGTAATGGAAACCGCTCACCAGCCAGCCGGAGATGGCTCACTGGAATACGATCGCACTCTGAACAGCTGGATTTCCAAATACCCTGAACCGCGTGTTCAGAAAATGGCAGAATGTTTTTTGCAGTCGTACCTCGACAGGAAAAGCCGTTAACTAAAACATGAACGAAGCCCACGATCCCCTGATGCCCCGCCCGGTGCGCGACTCCATTTCGGAGATGAACGAATTTGTGCTTCCCAACGATGCCAATCCGCTGGGCGCATTACTCGGTGGCCGGCTGATGCACTGGATTGACATGGCCGGAGCGTTGGCTGCGCATCGGCACTCGCGCAATTACGTTGTCACAGCATCGATTGACCACCTTGATTTCTGGACGCCGGTTCATGTCGGCGATCTTGTCGTCCTACGGTCTTCGGTCAACCGCGTGTTCACGACGTCGATGGAAGTTGGGGTTACAGTCTGGGTCGAGAATTATCTCGCCGACGAAACCCGCCAGGTGAGTTCGGCATACCTTACCTTCGTCGCTGTGGATGCCGCTGGTCGTCACTTGAAAGTGCCGCCCGTGATTCCGGAAACCGACGATCAGAAGCGTCGGTATGAAGATGCAGGCAGGCGTCGGCAAATCCGGCAGGCAGAGCGGCAAAGAAGGCAGACCAATGCACGTTGAACTCGCGGTTGAGTCCCTCCCCGTATAATCATCTCCAGGACTCTTCCTTCCAGGTGATCTCTTGAGTGCTCATATGCCACCGCGTCCCGGACAACCCCCGCCGGGCCCTCAGCCCCTCCCCGGAGTTGATGCCATCATTGCCGTCGGCTCCGGCAAAGGAGGCGTCGGCAAGACCACACTGGCGGTAAATCTGGCGCTCGCTCTGGCCAAGCTTGGCCATAGAATAGGCTTGCTCGACGCTGATGTTTACGGCCCTAATGTCCCCCTGATGCTCGGCACCAGCGCGCAGCCGCGTGCCTTGGGGGATAACCGCATCGAGCCGCTCACCGTACATGGCCTGAAAACCATTTCCGTCGGTCTGCTTAATCCCGGAGATAAGCCCCTTATCTGGCGCGGCCCCATGCTGCACTCGATTATTCGACAATTTTTGGGATCTGTAGAGTGGGGTTCACTCGATTATCTGATCGTTGACCTGCCTCCCGGCACCGGCGACGTGGCCTTGTCGCTGATCCAGACCGTTCCCCTGACGGCCTCTATCGTCGTGTCAACTCCTTCTGACGTCTCGCTACAGGACGCCCGCAAAGCTATCGAAATGTTCCGCCAGATGAAAGTGGATATTGCCGGCGTCGTCGAAAATATGAGCTACTTCGTCTGCCCCCATTGCCACAACGAAATTGACATCTTCTCGCGTGGCGGGGCAGAGAAGACTGCACGCGAGTTCGGAGTCGATTTCCTCGGGAGCATCCAACTCGATCCGGAGATTCGTAAATCCGGAGACGAAGGCAAGCCAGCGGTGCTTGAAGGCGAGAACTCCCCTCATGCCAAGGCGTTATTCGACTTTGCCCACCGAGTAGTGGAACGGGTAGAGCAGATCAAATCCGCGGCTCCTGAAAGCGTCATCCAAATCCAATAAGCCGGTTGCGTCATCTAACTACGAGCGGTTGGGCCGAGCATGAGACTTGCCCGCGATGCCTGGACGTGCGACCTCGATAACTTACTGTGTCCTAAGCCGTTAGTTTCGCTTGCGGAGCATCCCCGCGAGAGTGATACATATAAAATAGAAATATGTCGGCAGGCCAACCCATCGGTGACCGCGAACGCGAGATCCTGACCGCGATTGTGGAGACGTTTATCTCCACGGGCGAGCCGGTCGGGTCACGCATCCTCGCCCGCGCAAGCCGCGAGGGACTTAGCCCGGCAACAATTCGCAACGTCATGGCGGATCTCGCCGACGCCGGCTATCTGGAGCAGCCGCACACGTCTGCCGGAAGGGTGCCGAGCACGAACGCTTACCGTTATTACGTTGAGCAACTAAGCGGCAAGACCCAGCTGTCGCCCGAGGACGAAAGTATCATCAAGGACTCGCTGCACGGCATCACCGACGTTGAAGATTTCATGGAGCGAACTTCGCACGTGCTCTCGCTGATCTCGCGGAATGTCGGCGTAGCTGTGGCAGCTAGCGGTCCCAAGAAAGCGCTTGAACACGTATATTTTTCGCGGCTGGGGGACCAGAAAGTGCTGGCGGTCGTAGTTACGAAGTCGGGCTTGGTTCGCGACCGCGTCCTGCGTCTCGACTTGCCGCAATCCGAACTCGATGCCGCTGCACGTTTTATCAACGACAATTTTCGTGGTTGGACTCTGGAAGCGGTTCGCACCGAAATTGCCCGCCGATTGGAGCAGGAACGCAGCGAGTACGACCGCTTGATGGCATCCCTGGAACAGCTTTACCGGCAGGGTGCACTGGCCGGCGAAGAGTCGAATCACGTGGTTTTTGTCGAGGGTGCCTCGAATCTGGTGGCCAGCGAGCAAGACCGCAACCGTTTGCAGGAGCTTCTGCAGGCGCTCGAAGAAAAACAGAAGCTGGTGGGCCTGCTGGGGGCATATCTCGATGCCAAGCAGGAAGCGGTACGTGTCGTTATTGGGCTGGACGAAGCCCAACCTTCGTTGCGCAATTTCGTGCTGATCGGCACGCCCGCGCGCGTCGGAGACGAGGTCATGGGATCGCTCGCCGTACTCGGACCTCCGCGCATGGACTACCAGCACACAATTACTGCCGTTTCCTATATCGCGCGGCTGTTTGACAAAATTCTGAACGAAAAAGAGTGAGTTTGTTATGCCAAGGACCAACGGAAAAAGCCAAATTGAAGACCAGCTTGATGCCGAGCATGAACTGCCCTCCGCGGATGAAAACGAAGAATCACAGGGCGGAAGGGTGGAACCGCACGCCGAACACGTCTCTGAGGTGGAAAAGCTTCGCGCCGAACGGGACGCACTCATTGACCGTCTGGCGCGTATGCAGGCAGATTTCGATAACGCCCGCAAGCGTGCCGCCAAAGAGCAGGCGGATTTCCGCGACTACGCTCTTGCCGATGCCATCAAGACGCTTATCCCGGTGCTGGACAGCTTCGATCGCGCGCTGAAAACTTCTGCGGAAAAATCAGAGTTCCACTCGGGCGTAGAACTCATCCACAAACAGTTGCAGGACGCGTTGGCAAAAATTGGTGTCCAACCGGTATCAGCCGAGGGCCAGCCGTTCGATCCTCGTTACCATGAAGCCATTGAAATGGTCGATACCGAGGATGCGAAGGACAATGCCGTCCTGGAAGAACTTCAGCGCGGTTATAAGTTGAAGGACCGCTTGCTGCGACCGTCCATGGTGCGTGTCGCGCGTAACTCGAAACGCTAAATTTTTAAATGAGAGGGAATTAAACTCTGCCAACCAACGTGAAACGAGACTACTACGAGGTGCTGGGGGTCCAGCGTGGCGCGAGCGAGCAGGAGATCAAGAGCGCCTATCGCAAGCTGGCGTTGCAGTACCATCCCGATCGCAATCCGGACAATCCCGGTGCGGAAGAAAAGTTTAAGGAATGCAGCGAAGCCTACGCCATCCTTGCCGATACGGAAAAACGCAGTATGTACGATCGATACGGTCACGCTGGGGTGGGGAACGCGGGCGCCGGAGCTGGATTTGACCCAACTGTTTTCCAGGATTTCAGTGACATATTCGGCGAATTCTTCGGGTTTGGAGACCTGTTTGGCGGCGGTCGAACGGGGCGCGGCCGTTCGCGTGTGCAACGGGGCGCTGATTTGCGCGAAGACATCACCATCGAGTTTGAAGAAGCTGTTTTCGGAGCAGAGAAAAAGGTGTCTTATCGCCGCCACGAACTTTGCGATACCTGCAAGGGATCTGGCAGTGCCGCTGGAAAGGCTCCGGTGAGCTGCCGAACCTGCGGTGGTCGCGGTCAGGTTCGGTATCAGCAGGGCTTCTTCAGCGTTGCCCGTACTTGCCCGTCGTGCCAGGGAGCCGGATCGGTCATCAGCGATCCCTGCACCAGGTGCAAAGGTGAAGGCCGAGTGGTGCAGTCAAAGACGGTAGAGGCAAAGATTCCTGCCGGAGTGGAAGACGAAACCCGCATCCGCTTTACGGGGCTCGGAGAGGCAGGACTGCATAGCGGTCCAGCCGGTGACCTGTACCTGGTGCTTCATGTTAAGGATCACCCGTTCTTTGAGCGGCAAGGGAATGACCTCCATTGTGTGGTGCCAGTTTCATTCACCCAGGCCGCACTAGGGGCAGAAATCAAGGTGCCGACGCTGGAGGGCGAACACAACCTCAAAGTGCCGGAGAGCACGCAGTCGGGAACAGTATTGAAGCTCCGCAACAAGGGTGTGCCGGTGCTGAATGGACACGGCAAAGGCGATCTGTTCGTAGAAGTGCGGGTTCAAACGCCTTCGAAGCTGACCAAGCGTCAGCGAGAGCTACTCGAAGAACTACAGGGTACAACGCCCATGGAGAACAAGCCGCAGCAGCGTTCGATACTGGGCAAGATGAAAGATATGTTTGAGCTCTAAGGGCTCAAGTTGCAGGGCAGTCTCAGACTAGATAGGTTATCCCGCGACTTCTTCCAGCAGTTTCTGATCGATATCAAAGTTTGAGTGCACGTTCTGGACGTCATCGTGCTCCTCGAGCGCTTCCATGAGGCGAATCATGGTCGTGGCCTGCGATCCTTCGAGCTTGATATAGCTGTCGGGAATCATGTTCACACTGGACGAAACAGGCTCGATACCAGCCTTTTTTAAGGCCTCGAGCATGCCTTCATAGGCTGAAGGCGCAGTCAATATTTCCCAATTCTCACCGTCATCAATCGGCTCATCTTCGCCATTCGCTTCGATAACGATATTCATAAGATCGTCCGCCGTCGCCGCCGACTTGGGAATTATGATGTCACCCTTCTTGTGGAACATGTACGCCACTGCGCCGGCTGAGGCCATATTGCCGCCATTTTTCCCGAAGGCGTGTCGGATTTCACTGACCGTTCGGTTCCGATTATCGGTATTGATATCGAGCAACACCGCCACACCACCCGGACCATAGCCCTCCAGCGTGAACTCTTCGTAGTTCACTCCCGGCAATTCGCCGGTGCCGCGTTGGATGGCGCGTTTGATGTTGTCGGCGGGCATGTTCTCGGACTTGGCCGCGAGAATAGCCGTGCGCAGGCGGGGGTTGGTGTCGGGGTCGCCGCCATTTTTGGCAGCAATGGAAATTTCCTTGATCAGCCGGGTGAAAATTTTCCCGCGCTTGGCGTCGAGCGCGCCCTTTTTATGCTTGATTGTGGCCCATTTTGAATGGCCGGACATGGAAATACCTCAGTTCAGTGAACTTGAATTGCGCTGGTTTGGATGCTCAGGACTCGCCTGTCAGAAGGGAGCATTTTTCTGCCCTCCGTGCCTGGAACCGCAGGCGAACTGAAATTATAGCACGCCGAATTTTACACTCCCTTCACACCCTCCACAGGGGTGAGGTGTATATAATTCGGCGATCGGCGGCGGCCCGCTTGAACTTCCGGGTTTTTCGGGGCTTTCTGCCAGTGATCTAATTAGTCTAAGAAAGTCCCAGGTAGCGACACAAATGATGTGGGCTCGCGTGATTGCGGTAGGGTTGACCTTTATTGCCGGTACAGCAGTCCTTGCTGCCGACGGAGAATTCCGCGGATCGACGCCGCGAAAGCAGCCCCTCGATGTCCGCCTCATTGCACTCGCGGTGACCTACCCACGCTCTTCATACTTCGCCAACGACGAAGTTTTCATCGCTGAGCAGGAATTGGCGAGAGACGAATCGCGCTTCATCAAATTGGTGTACGACTTTCTTCCCTACCAGTCCCCCCTGTCCAGCTATGGGCTCGATTACTCACTGGTGCATCGCTTCCATGCGGTGCGTGACGCCAGCTGCGATGAGAACTTGTGGCAAATGCGGTGGCTATTTGAACAGCACAGTCCGAACGCTTCTTCAAATTCAGAATGGAAATATTCCGCTGAGTCGCCGATCTTTGACTTGGACCGGCGACAAGCACGACTTCGCTGCTATCGGGTGACCTCTGACGATTACGAAAAGGCGCAACGCACGCCACCCAACGAAACGCCCTATTAAAGGTCGAGACAGCAGCGACTCCTACATAGATCCACTGGCCGTTGCGCCTTTCGATTGTTCGTAAGCCTTCTGGAGATAACGCCTGGCCTCGTCGATAGCGCCCTGAGTGTTGTCGTTGGTCTGAATTGCCTGACGGTATTCGGCTGTCGCGCGCTCGCGTTGTCCAGTAATGTCGAAAATCTTTCCTAACTGAATATGGCTCCAGACCTCGGTCCATCGCGGATCGCCGTCGCCGTTCAGACTATCGCGATAGGCATTTGCTGAGGCCTGGTAGTTGTGCTGCAAGAAAAAAACTTCGGCGATACGGTAATGCGCAAGCGAGCTGTTTTTATTGATGTCCAGCGCTTTATTGAACTCGGAGAGCGCGCCGGTCAGGTCGCCCTGTTGCACCAGTGCTTGCCCCCTTTGAATCCCAGCGCGTAACCGCACGTCCGATGAATTCTTTAGAAGCCGATTATCAGGGTCGATGCTGATGCGTCGAGGACGTCCGAATGTGTCCACGCTGAATGCCGAGTCCGTCCCGGTCACATCGATGCGCTTGGTTTCGGTTTTTCCGTCGGTGTCGATTTTCAATTCAACCGGCATGCGGAAAAGATCAAGGTCCTGCGCCACCTGGCCGACCACGCGAAATCCCTTGTTGTTTCCTAGGCGATAAACCGTGTACTTAGTCTTGAACTCTGGCGCGCCGGTGGAATCCAGCCATTGCGAGAAAAACCACGTCAGTTTGTTGCCATAATCGTTCTCTGCAATGCTGCGAAATTCGTCCGTTGTTGCCGGCTTGCCCGCATACTTTGCGAAGAAGTCACGCATGGTCTGATCAAATTTCTGGTCTCCGACCACCCAGCGCAACATGTGCAGAATCATTGCACCCTTGTCAGTCGCCAGCGACTGGAATTCGGGCGAGAACAGGTCCAACTTTCCGGAGCTCGACAGCGGCACCGTATCATAAGAGAGCGCCCCAACTGACATGTCTTTTATTGCTTCCTGCAGGCCGCCTATGCCGGCAGCGGTCTCAATGTAGCGTGCCTCGGAATAGCGGGCGAATCCATCTTCGAGCCACCAATCGTCGCGTGAGGCCGGACTCACCGATGTTCCCCACCACTGATGTGCAATCGTATTGGCGAGCAATCTGTAATTTGTGCGCGGCGTAATTCCTCGGCTGGCCATCGCGGCCAAATCGGGCGCCCAGGCCGAAGGCACACTGTCATCAGGAATCTCAACTACTCGCAGCACGTTTGAAGCCGGGACACCGTACAGTGTTATGAAATAGGTGAATTCCTTTACCGCAGATTCCGCGTAGGCGGAAGCCAGTTCCTTGTGCGTTGGCTTGAAATAGACGTGCAGATCCATTCCGGCTTCGGTGCTTGCATAATCGTCAAACGCTCCCGCGATAATGGTCCCCGGAAAGCTGGCTTTGTCGTATTTCAATACGTAAGTCTTGGTCGGTCCTGGGGAGGCGGGGACGCCTTTGATCGCTGACGCTTGGCCGGTGGTGGTCGCGCCGCTGCCAATAACGATCATGTGCGCAGGAACAGTCACGCTGATGGTGGCAGTGAAGCGGTCAATTCCGTACGCATTCACGGGAAACCAATCGCCGGCATACAGCAGATACGACGTGTCTTCGTTAATCGAAGTCAACTTGAGTCCCGGCACAGGCGAATCGTCGGCGGAATCGAGCACGCCCTCGTATTCGAAAGTCAGAACGGTGGAATTGCCCTTCGGCAGCGGCTTATTAAGCGAAATCCGTACGCTGGAATCACCTGGGTTGCGGTCGGCGGGGAGCGCCTTGTTGGCGGCGTCAGTAACCTTGCTAAGCCGCAAATCATTGTGGAGCTGAAAGGTCGCGATATTCAGGTCTTCGAGGGCCGTAATCGTGACTTTGGCAACTGCGGTAAGCTTGTGGTCATGAGGACTTAAGATCGCGTCGATCTGGTAGTTGTCTGCATGAAAATGGGTCTTTTCCGCGGCCCAAGACGGCAGGCTAATAACAAATAAGGCCAGAATAAGACCGGCGAGCTTCCGCCGGCGTGGTGGCCAAGGTACAAGTTGCATTTTTCGGGATCTCCTAAAATGGCTTCTCCAATTGTACGATGAGAATTCAACACGAAAAGATGCTGTAAGCACAACCATTTAGCCATTTTGAGACAATCCGCGATTCGTATAAAGCTGCTGAATCGCCTGCGCCGCGCGTTCGGCTGGGTGCAAGCTCGAAGCCTGGCCCCCACTCAACAATTGTCTAACGCGCTGCAATCCTCGAATCATCTTCTCGCGTGGGGGCGCCTCGCCAATAATCTTATTTAGTTCTCTGATTACGTTCTCAGCTCTGAAATTCCGTTGCACCAGTTCGGGCACAATTTCCTCTCCGGCAATCAGGTTCACCATAGCAAAATTAGGGACCTTCACGGTCGATCGACCCAGCAAGTAGGTGAGAGGCGTAACCCGGTAAACCATCACGAAGGGAAGTTCCATGAGGGCTGCTTCCACTGTGGCAGTTCCGCTGGCGATGATCCCGGCCCGCGAGTGGGCAAGTGCCGGCAGGGCGTCTGGTACAAGATAAATGGATAGTTCGGTACAGTCAGTTTGGTTCATGAAATCTAAAATCAGCGATTTTGAAACCGTTGCGGCGACAGGAATCAGAAAGTTGTATTCGGTGCCCAGGAACTTTGCAGTTCTTAACATCTCCGGAAGATTCATCTTTACTTCTTTCCTCCGGCTGCCCGGCATCAGCGTGATCCATGGCTTTGAAGGTACAAGGCCGTGCTCTGCGGCGTAGTGTTCGCGTGTAATGGCCGGCTTCGCCAGGTCGGCGAGAGGATGTCCTACGAATTCCGCATCTACCCCGCGATCGCGATAGAACTTTTCTTCGAAAGGAAAGATAACCAGAGCTTTGTCTACATACTTTCGTAGCAAACGTGTGCGGCCCTGACGCCAGGCCCAGAACTGTGGGCAAACGTAATACGCAACCGGAATCCCTCGTTTTTTCATTTGGCGTGCAACCCGCCAGTTGAAAGCCGGAGAGTCGATCACGATAGCAAGCTCAGGCTTGCGACGGTCAGCTTCGGCGATAAGCTTATGAAACAAGCCCCAGATTTTGGGAAGATGACTCAGAATTTCGGTGATGCCGACGACCGAGAGGTCCTGCGCATCTACGACTATGTCACATCCGGCGGCGCGCATCTTGTCACCGCCAACCCCGAAGAATTCGATCCCTGGATCATTCCGACGCAGGGCTTCCATCAGCTGCGCGCCATACATCTCGCCCGAAGCTTCACCCGCCGAGATCAGAATGCGCACGCCAGCATTGTAATGGCGCCGACCCTGCTTGATCTCAACCGGTCAATCTTAAAGTCTTGGCCGTTTCCTGGGAAGCGCACAAACGCGAGCCCGGTAACATCATAACCATCGGTTTTGAAGGCCGATAATGGAAATGAATATCGCTTCCACTCCGGTCGACAAAGGGCTAAATGCCAGGCATTTGTCCGCTCCTAACGGTATAGGTGTTGCAGTTCCGCTCAGGAGGAAGAAAACCGGGTCTCTTATTAATCGTCTGCGTTAATCGTCTGCGCCAGCCGTGACTTCGGGTCGCGATGAAAGGGATGCGCCGATCTCCTGGTCTTTGTACTGCAGCTGGTAAAGCTTGTAGTAAATGCCGCGCTGCGCCAGCAATTGCTGGTGCGTACCGATTTCCCGAAGCTGGGCCTTGTGCATCACAATGATTTTGTCTGCGCGTTGAATCGTCGAAAGCCGGTGCGCGATCACGATCGACGTTCGGCCCTCTACCATCTTGCTGAGAGCGTCGCGGACCTTGAATTCGGTCTCCGTGTCCACGCTGGAGGTCGCTTCATCAAGGATCAGAATCCTGGGTGAATGTGCCAGCGCGCGTGCAAACGAGATGAGTTGCTTTTGACCGGTGGACAGCGTTGATCCGCGCTCGCGGACTTCTTCCTTGTAAGTGTTGGGCAGATTGTGAATGAAATCTGCCAGATTCACGTCTTCAGCTGCCTGCCTGACTTGGGCATCATCGATCCAATCCGTGCCAAGACGAATATTGCCTTCGATCGTGCCCGTAAAAAGGAACGGGTCCTGCAGGACAACGCCAAAACGGCGTCTCAAATCAGCGAGGGCCATTTCTTTAATGTCCACACCGTCAATACGAATAGCGCCCCGCTGCACGTCGTAGAAACGCAGCAGCAGGGAAATGATGGTTGTCTTTCCCGCACCGGTGTGTCCAACGATGGCGACCGTCTCGCCAGGTTCGATGGTGAAGCTCACATCTCGAAGCACCCAGTCGGGCTCTCCCGAAAAGCTCTTCGAGCTTTGCTCGATCGGACGGCCGAGGGCGCCCGTCTTAACGTGAGCCGCGTCGTCACCCACCGGAACATTTCTGTACGCGAACCAGACATGATCGAACTCGATCCGCCCGGGGCCATCAGCAGTCTTGGTGTCCACGGCTTCAGTAATCTCCACCGGTGTATCCAGCAGCTTGAACACGCGCTCAGCTGCCGCCATGGCCGATTGCAGGATGTTGTATTTCTCGCTCAGGTCCTGTATCGGACGGAAAAACCGCTGGGCATATTGCATGAATGCGACCAGGACGCCTAAAGAGATTGCCTCACTCACTAGATGAAAGGGCCAAAGTTTGTTTGTGCCCCCTCCAAAAGCAATTCGCGTCACATGGAGTTGTTGCAGCACATCGTGGCCGCCGAACCAGATCACACAAGCAATCGCAATCGACGAAAGTATTTCGACGACTGGGTAGTAAACCGCGTGGGCCATGATGGCGTCTTTAAATGCGTCCATGTGTTGAGCGTTTACGTCAGAGAAAGTGTCGAACGCTTTCTGCTCGCGATTAAACAGTTGCAGCACTACCATGCCGCTCACGTTTTCCTGCAAGTGCGCGTTGATGCGTGCAATGGCCACGCGAATGCGGCGGTAGGAATCCCTCACCCTGTCCCGAAATAGTTTTGTTGCGTAGAAGATGAACGGAAGTACCGCGAACGTGATCAGCGCAAGCTTCCAGTTCACTGCAAGCATAATGGCCAGAATTCCCGCGAGAACGAATACGTCTTCGAAAATGGAAACCACGCCCGACGTGAACATGTCATTCAGCGCATCCACGTCGGTGGTGACGCGCGTGACCAGACGGCCCACAGGATTCTTGTCGTAGAAAGCGATGTGCATGCGTTGCAGATGGCGGAAAATCTCACTGCGGAGGTCGAACATCACCATCTGCCCAGCCCACTGCATGAAATAGGTTTGCAGGTATTCGAGCAGGAAACTGAAAAGGATTAATCCGACGTAAATGGCCGCGATTTGCGCAATGCCGATCAGCGGGCTGGGGTTCAGCCATTTACCCAAAAGCGAGGGCGCTTCGTGAGTCGGCGCCAGGTATCTGTCCACCGCAACCATGGTGAGGGCAGGGCCGAGCACGTCCGCCATAGCTTTCAGGATGATGGACGCGAGGGCGACACCCACCTGCCATCTATACGGGCGCAGATACCGAAGCAGCCGCTTCATCAGGCGGCTGTCATACGCTTTTCCCAGAACCTCTTCGTCGTGTTGAGATGCCATTCAGACTATCTTAGATAGATGTCACAAGTCGCGATTGGATGGAAAAGTTAACAGGTTTTCGGCTCCGCCGAACCCGGGTCTCAGCGGCACAGACGCAGGCAGCTAGATGGTCCACCGCAGCAGCGTCGCTCCAACCGTAAAGCCGGCTCCCACCGAGGCCAGCAGGACCAGGTCGCCCTTCTTGAGGCGTCCCTCTTCAATTGCGGTTTGCATTGCCAGGGGGATTGTTCCGGCAGTCGTGTTTCCGTACCGGTCAATGTTGATAATTACCGACTCCGGTTTCAAACCCACACGCTCCGCGGTGGCGCTGATGATTCTCTGGTTCGCCTGGTGCGGGATAAAGCAATCGATATCGCCGGCAGAAACTCCATTTCTCGCCAAGACCTTTTCGCAGGCCTCACCCATTTTTCGGACCGCATACTTGAAGACAGCCTGTCCGTCCTGATGAACGAAGTGCATCTTCTTGTCCACAGTTTCGTGGCTTGCGGGATTTAGGCTGCCGCCGGCAGGCATGTAAAGCGAGCAGCCGCCGGAGCCATCTACTTCGTGATGGAAGTCGATGATCCCCGCGTCGTCCTCCGATGGTTCAAGTATCACAGCCCCGGCGCCATCGCCGAACAAAATGCAGGTTGCGCGATCGGTGTAGTCGAGAATCGAAGACATCACGTCGGCTCCAATTACCATCACTTTCTTGTGGGTCCCGGTCATAACGAATTGCGCGCCGGTTTGCAATGCGTAAACGAAAGCCGAACATGCAGCCGAAAGGTCAAAGCCCCAGACGCTTTTAATCCCGAGCTTGTTCTGCACCAGACAAGCGGTAGAAGGAAAGAGCATGTCAGGCGTTACCGTCGCCACGATGATGGCCTCGATCTCCTGGGGATCGATACCGCGCCGAGTCAAAGCGATCTTCCCAGCTTCGGCGGCCAGGTCGCTGGTAGCCACTCCCTTATCCACGACGTGGCGCTCGCGGATTCCGGTGCGGCTTAGAATCCACTCATCGCTGGTTTCCACAATCTTCTCGAAATCTTTATTTGTCATGACCCGGGGCGGCACGTAAGTCCCCAGACCAGTGATTTTGGCCCGCCGCATTTGGCTCACTTGCTTACGTTCTCCTTTGGAATTGAAACGTTATTGTACGCACCGCATCCTGAATCTCCAACCGCTTGGCGAGGTTACAAAGACGGGACAAGACTGGAAATGCACGCAAAAACTTTGCAGAGCGGAATTGCGGCGTAGGAATCCATGCTAATTACGCGCACTCGTTTTCAGCTCTTGAATATTTGGGCCGGGAAGAAGAGATCGCGCCAGGAAAGCTTCAAAATATCATCGTGGGGCGTTCTAGCAACAAGTGTTTAGCCAGGCACCGGGAACCCACTGCACACGCAAGAGCCCGTTACCGTTGCTTCCTTCCGGACCTGGCGGGGTTGGCGGGAAGACGTCGCGCGGGACCGATGCCTGACCTCTCAAATCTTAACATCTGAATGTCCTATTCATATTTCGCCACTCTCCTATCAATGCATTTAAAACGCACGCGCAACCCGGGTGCGCGCCGCGTCGCTTCCATGTTCTGGTAATTACGGGTTTGCTGACGCCCGATACCCAGCTGGCATACAATGCTCAATTGAGATGTCCGGACTCCCAGAAAACCTAGCGGTGCTGAAAGATGACATGGTGGCCTTCATCGAAGGCCACGGTATCCGCCGTTTTCCCGGCTACGTTGATCATGAAGAAGTACAGACGGTCATGTGGAAGCCGGGGGATGACGCCGCAGAGGGCTGGAAAGATTTCGTGGAGCTGGCCAAAGCCGCCGGCACGCCTTTTATTATCATGGATTCGTGGACGCTGGAAAAAGAAGAACTGGACGGCATTATTCAGCGTCTGAGCAGCGCCGAGTTTACCAGTGACGAAGATCTCGAAGATGCCCGCTGGCTGCGTACTTATCTTGGGAAGACCGGCTTTGTCCAGCTAGGCTTTGCGTTTCAAGGCGTCATGATGCTCTACGAAGCCGCGACTGAGTGGTATGACCATTATCAGCGCCTGGTCGAAGTTTCTGAGGATTTCGGCGGCATCGCGATCGACGGGTCCGGCGCTGACGACGAACTTTAGCCGTGCGTTGGAACCTTAGAGAGACCTCTCCCGAACGCGTTCAATCTTTAGCAACAGAAATTTCCTCTCTGCAACTGTTTCGGGAGAAGCCCAAAGCTCGCAACTCGGATTTTTACGCGATTATTGCCAGACTCCTTCTTTTCCGAAAGATTGACACGCCGGAAGCCGCAAGAAGTTTCTTGCTCCCCTCTATTGACCATCTCCACTCGCCTTATCTGATGACCGGCATGAAGGCCGCGGTCGAACGTTTGGATGCAGCGATCGAGCGCAAAGAGGGAATCCTCGTTTACGGCGACTACGACGTTGATGGCACCACTGCGGTGGTAATCCTGAAAACGGCGATCGAGCTGTGCGGCGGCGCTGCTGACTTTCATGTGCCGCATCGCATCCGCGAAGGCTACGACTTGCGCGGGGACGTAATAGAGCGGGCCGCTGCCGCCGGCATTCGCCTGGTGATCAGCGTAGATGCAGGCACTCGTGCCTTTGCCGCTGCCGAGAGCGCGCGCCGCGCTCGGGTGGACCTCATCATCACTGACCATCACCTTCCCGGCGCAGAGGGGCTACCGAATGCTTTCGCGGTTGTTAATCCCAATCAGCCGGGTTGTGAATATCCCTGCAAATCACTCTGCGGGGCAGGCATTGCGTTCAAAGTTGCCCAGGCCCTGCTCGAAAAACGGCTGACAAATCGGGATCAGAAACAGCTTCTGCTCTCGTTCATGAAGGTCGCGGCCATCGCTACGATTGCCGATTCCGTGCCCCTGGTTGGCGAGAATCGCGTCATCGCCAGCTTGGGTCTCGACGCTCTCCGCAAAGCTGTCAATCCCGGGCTTAAGGCGTTGCTGGAGGTTGCGCAGCTTGAGGGCAAGCCTCTGACTTCTGGTGAGGTCGCGTTCCGGATCGCTCCCAGAATCAATGCCGCCGGGCGCATGGACATTGCCCGTGACGTGATCGACCTGTTTAGCGTGAAAGACGCGAACCAGGCCCACGAAATTGCAATCCGGCTCGACAAGCTCAACAGCGAGCGTCAGGAAGAAGAGCGCCGAATTGTGCAAGCTATTGAGCAGAGAATGACCGATGATGCGACTCTGCGCGATGCGTTTTGTGTGGTCATCGACGGTGAGGGCTGGCACCGCGGTGTGATTGGAATTACTGCGACGCGAGTGGTGGAGCGGTACGGACGGCCTGCGCTGATCATATCTCTCGACGGAGAGGAAGCTCACGGGTCCGGCAGATCAATCCCGTCCTTTCATTTGCTCAATGCGCTCGAATCTGCTGCCGGTCTCTTTACCCGCTTCGGCGGCCATGCCCACGCGGTGGGGTTTTCCTTAGCCTCAGCCCGAATACCAGAGTTGCGCGCGCAACTAGATGCCTACGCACGCAGGTGTTTGACGCTTAACGACTTCGAACCCGTTCTGAACCTGGATGCCGAACTTCCCCTCGACGCGATTACTCCCGAGCTTTTCGATGTGCTGCGCTCCTTACAGCCATTTGGAGCAGGAAATCCCGAGCCTGTGTTCTGCGCTAGTGGCGTGAAGCTCGCCGCGCAACCCAGGATTCTGAAGGACAAGCACGTCGTCTTCAAACTGACGCCCGGATCCACGAACAGCGACGCGCCCGGTTGGCGCCGCTCGCTCACTTACAAAGCCATGGGTTGGCGCATGGCGGAGCAGATGTCGCGGACGAAGCTGCTCGCCGGCGATCTCCTCGACGTTGCGTTTACGCTCGATCGAAACGAGCATCCTGAGTTCGGCGGAATTGAATTGTCGTTGCGGGATTTGAAGGCAAGTGTTGTCGCGCAGAACGCGCTCGCGGCAGAGGGAATCTGACTATCTCGGTTTCCGTTTTTCCAGTGCGGCTTTGGCTTCTTCGGCCAGCGGGCCCCAATTCGCGGCTAGTTCTTTCAGCAACGTGTCCGCGAACGCCGAGCGGTGGTTGGTGAGAGCAGTTAGTGAAGCCTTCCGCAGTCCAGGCTCCAGTTCTTCCATCCGGAACAGCCGCGCCAAAGCGTAGAGCGCGCCATCGTCCTGAACCGAGCCCAGGGCCTGCAATGCCTTTCGCTTGGACGCAGGGCTGCTTTTCGCGCTTCCGACAAATTCTTCCAGATCCGTGATTGCGCTGGCGCTCGCGTTTTTCAGGAACATAAGCTCGTCTATTGCTTCATCCAGAACATTGGGGGCAAGCTTGGGGAGTGCAGCTGCTAAGACCGATGCGGTTTCCGGTGCGCGCGTCTTGACCAGTGCTTTGAGCGCGGCCTGCTGCACGCGCGCATCGGGATGCCGCAGCGCAGGCGCAACGTGCTCGACCAGATCAGGATCTTTGAGTTCGGCCAAGACGCCGCACATATTTCTAACCACATACCAACGCTCATCTTCAAGATACCGGCAGGCCACTTCGATTCCGCCCTTTCCCAATTGACTAACCAACCGAACCAGCGCCAGGCGATTGCGGCCGTCTTCTTCGCTGATCAGATGCCGGAAAACGGTTTCAACGCTGACAGGAGCGGCGTACCGGAGCAGTGTTCCCGCGGTCTTGCTCCATGCGGAATCCCCACGCTGTGCGAGATAGAGTTCGGTGACGCGCTCGATTGCTGTGTCAGCCAGTAGTCGGCCCAGACACGGCATGCAACATTTTTTGTGTTTCTCAGGGTCGCGATTACCGGATGCCTCCAGTGACAAGCCAATGGCCAGAACATCCTGAAAATCCTCAAAAGTAGCGATTGATTGCGCCAGAACGGTTGCAGTGCTAGCCGCCTGAAAGTGAATGAATTCCGGAAGGTCCTCTCGCATCAGCGTGCGGCCCAGCCGCTCGGCAGTTTTCGCTGCGAATCCCGCATGCGCGACTGAAATGGCGCGTATCAATTCGGGGGCGCGACTCAGTTCGCTGTTTTCGATCTGCACGCCGGGTTCGTCGAGAAAATCGAAGTAGTGACTGGCCAGAGCTGTTGCCCGCTCCATATCGCGCTGCGCCATCAGTTCCTTGATCACTTCCAGCACGCGGCGAAATTCGATGTTCGAATAACGCTTAATTTCCATCAGGCGCGCATATTTCTTGTTGCTGACCAGCGAAGTCCAATGCAGTTCCTCCCGAATTTTTTCCTGTATGTGCGGCGGAACGGCATAGTCCTGAATGAACTTCGTCAGTTTTTGTGAAAGCCGCTCAGCCATGTGCGTGGCTTGCAGGCTTCGCGCCAGCAGGTAAACCACTTCTTCCTCAAGCTGGATCTTTTGCGTCTCGCCATTTGCCGCCGACTCGCTTGCTGACGTCAGTCGCTTACCGGCAAGCAGGAGGGCGGTGTCCTGGAAGTACTCAGCAGCCAGTTGTTCGGGCGGCAACGTACTGACTTCCTGGCGCCGCTCCGGCGAAAACTTTTCCAGGATTTTGTCCACTCCGGTGTTGCGCAACAGCCGCGTCAGTGAAGCGTAAGACTTCTCGGGATTGCCTCTTTCCTCCAGCAGCGAGCGCTGCACCGAGGCCTCTACAAGTTCGATGAAACTTCCTGAGCCGCTATTCGGCACCATACCGCGGAGGCCAGCGGGCATGCCGCCTCCACCTGTGTTGCCGGGTTCCATTCCGGGCAAACCAGAGGTCCCTGCGTAGCCGGAGCCGTACCCTGAAGTTCCCGTGCCGGCTGCAATTCCTCCGGCGACCATACCCGGCGTTCGCATTCCCTGTCCGGAGTATCGCCCGCCAAAGCCGACTGAAGGCCCGCCTGGGCCATTACCCGTAGCGCCAGCAAATGACCGGCCGCCTTCGATCCCCGCGCCACCCTCGCCTGGAGCACCATCGCCGGGCCCATGTCCGGCAGCAGCCGACAGTGCCATCCCGCCGCCACCTCCACCGACATGGTCTCCGGGAAGTATCATCTGTCCCTGTGCGGGCGAGATCGCTTCGCCTTCCTTCAGCAGGACGATCTTTGGAACTTCGACGGGCACACCATAGCCGGTTCCGTCTACGCCCTGCGTCGCAAAGTTGGAGAGCACCTCGCTTCGGGCGGACGAATCGAAGCACCCCGATTCCAGCAATGCGTCGATGGAATCCAGAAAGTCTCGCGGCCCGCGATCTTCTTCAACTTGCTTGGAGAGGATGTAAGCCTCGGAGTCGGTTTCGAGAATTGTGTCTCCAGATTCGTTTTTCTTCTGATTCTTCGCAGCGGGAATAATGCGTACACCTTCAACCTCGTTCTGATCGAGGAATGCAAGAAATCCCCCTGTTGCGTCAATGGACGCCATGGACGCCGCGAGGACATGAATGACCTTCTTATAACGGCTGAGAGTCAGTCCGGGCTCGAAAGTAATGGCGGCGATTCCGCGTTTGAGAAATTCCGTTTCCAGGTTTTTCAGGGAAGTATCGGTGGTCAGCAGATTATTGAGCAGGATCTGATTGTCAACGAAACCGACAGTAAACTGGCCGACTTCCTTCAGCATATTGTTGAGCAGCAGGAAGCTTTGTTGGATTGGCCGGTCACAGCTCTTATGCTCGATGGTGAACACGCCGGCCGTCTTGACCGTGGTCTGCAGAGCGCGGGCAAAACGCAGGCCCAAGACCTTGATTTGCTTGCTATCGAGCATGCCAATCCTCAAATCCGGCCCCGCCTCGCACAGCACGGCCGTTCTTCGAAGTATGGTGTACTGTGGCGACCTCGGCAACGTGACTGCCGTAACCGTAACCTTTTAGCCAACACTTTGCATAAATAGACCGAACGGACGTTCTCCGGACGGTGACCGTAGAACAGAAGAAGATGGTCACCAGAGAGTGGGGCTGGCCGTTCCTTGCATCCATCTACTCAGGCCGGCGAATCTCTGTTAAATTTCCGTCACTTCCGGAGGCGTCATGCGCAGTGTCTATTTCGTCGTCACAGTTGTTCTTTGCGGTATGGTGCAAGCTCAATCCAAGCCGACCGTTGCTAAACCTGACAGCAGCCTGAAGGCACTGGCCGGGGATGCCGCGAGCGATTCCTCCTCCCGCCTGCCAGTCAGACGCGTCGTTCTATATAAGAACGGCGTTGGCTATTTCGAACACTCGGCCAAGGTCCGCGGGAATCAGGATCTCGGCATCGACTTCACCACCGCGCAACTGAACGACGTGTTGAAGTCGCTGACCGTGGTTGATCTGGGCGACGGCCGCATCTCCGGCGTACGCTACAACTCCACCGCTCCGCTCGATGAGCGGCTGAAGGCTTTGCGCCTGCCATTTGGCGAGCAGCTCGGCCGGACTGACTTCCTGTCTGCTCTGCGTGGCGCGCGGGTGGAGGTCCGCGGTAAGGGCGAGAGCGCAACCGGCAGATTGCTGAGTGTCGAGCAAGAGCAGAAAACTACCGACTCTGGAACAACCTATGAGGCGACCGTTTTTTCTGTGATGACGGACTCGGGCGAGATGAAGAATTTCGAGCTCAGCCCCGCAGTTTCGGTCCGCCTGGCGGAGCGCGATCTCAACGACGAAGTCGGACGCTATCTCAACCTGGTGGGATCTTCCCGCGCCCGCGATCTGCGCCGCATGACCATCTCCGCCTCCGGCAGTGGCGAGCGCGACGTTTTCGTCAGCTACATCAGCGAAGTGCCGGTGTGGAAGAGCACCTATCGCATCATCATGCCCGAGAAGCCTGGCGACAAGCCGCTGCTGCAAGGCTGGGCCATCGTGGACAACACTATCGGCGAGGACTGGAAAGACGTGAAGCTCTCACTGATCGCGGGCGCGCCCCAGTCGTTTATTCAGGACATCTCGCAGCCGCTGTATGCGCGCAGGCCGGTGGTTCCGCTACCGCAATCGGC
>DATJHT010000069.1:0-6632 GCA_035493765.1 Terriglobales bacterium | reverse complement strand
CACCTGCTGCGACTCTTTTTCGTCGAGCTCTGCCATCTTTTCGATCTTGCGGTTCATGAGCGCACTTTTCACCATGCGCAGGGTCGAGAGCCGGGCTTCGTCGCGCGCCTTCATGGCGGCAGTGATATCTTTTTGGATCTGATCAACAAGAGACATGGTGGGATTATAAGACGTGAGCCGTTTTGACGGTCACTTCTTTGCCTCGGATGAATGCGGATCAACACGGATTGGAAGTGGGCTACCGAGTAATCAGGGATTGGCGTCTTAGCCAGGACGCTCGAATTGAAGGCAACAGGGACGAGTCGAAATGCTAAGTATCCACACGGCAACTCGCGATGATGTGCTCACGTTGCTGGCGCTGATCCGCGAGTTGGCTACTTACGAGAAGAAGCGGCATAAAGCCGTAGTTACTGAAGCCGACTTGTTGCGCGACGGCTTCGGGCAGGCACCCAAGTTTCGTGCCTTGATTGCCGAATGGGACCGCGCGCCTGCCGGTTATGCGTCGTTCTTCTATTTTTATTCGACATTTCAAGGACGGCCTGCGTTGTTCCTTGAAGACCTGTTTGTGCTGGATGAGCTTCGAGGCAACGGGATCGGTAAGGCCTTGCTTGCGGCAGTGGTAAAACTGGCGCTGAATGAAGGCTGCTTCGGCCTGCGCTGGGAAGTGCTGGACTGGAACCGGCCGGCGATCGAGTTCTATGAAAAACTGGGAGCGACGTTTCTGAATGAGCGCAAGGTAGTTGCGTTCGACGAAGGTGCAATGCGCAGGATGGTTGAAACTACGAAGTCCGGATAATGCTGAACATTCGCCCAGCCACGAAAAACGATGCGCCGTTGCTTAGGAACTTGATTCACGAACTGGCCGACTTCGAACGACTCGCGCATGAGACCATCATTACTGAGGAAGATATTGTGCGTCATGGATTTGGCGCGATGCCAAAATTCCGCGCGTTGATTGCAGAATGGGAAGGCCAGCCTGCGGGATACGCGTTGTTTTTCGAGTTTTACTCCTCATTCCAGGGCCGTGCCGGTTTGTTCCTGGAAGATATTTTCGTCCGTCCGCAGTATCGAAAACATGGCATTGGTCGCGAACTGCTGGCCCAGGTCGCAAGAATCGCCTGGGAGGAAGATTACTTTTGCCTGCGTTGGGAGGTGCTCGACTGGAACAGTACGGCAATCGAGTTCTATCGCAAGCTAGGCGCTGAGTTTCTCGACGAGTGGAAGGCCGTGTGCCTTATCGGAGATGCGCTTCAAGCGCTGACCGCGAAAGCAAAATGAGGAATAGGGTAAAAATTATCGGCGCAGGATTGGCAGGCTCCGAAGCGGCCTGGCAGTGCGCACGGCGCGGCGTGCCGGTTGATCTGTATGAAATGCGCCCTGTGCGGGACACGCCAGCACATCAGACGTCAGACTTTGCGGAACTCGTCTGCTCGAATTCGCTGAAATCAGAAAGCGAGAACACCGCTCCCTGGCTGCTGAAAGAAGAAATACGGCGGACAGGGTCGCGCCTGATCGAGATCGCCCGCGAATGTGCGGTTCCGGCAGGGCACGCGCTGGCAGTAGATCGAGCCCAGTTTTCTGCGAGGGTCACGGAGTTGATTTCTCGGGAGCCGATGATCAGTGTTCATCGGGAAGAAGTTGTCCAGATTGATGAATCGCAGATCACGATTGTCGCGACGGGGCCGCTGACTTCAGATGCGCTGGCGGCGGAGATTGCCAGGTTGAGTAGCGACGCCGAAAAATCGCGGGCAGGATTGCCCGCGCCACACGACTCCGCCGCTCCACACAGCCTCTATTTCTACGATTCCATCAGTCCCATCGTCGAAGCTGATTCGATCGACATGTCAAAGGTCTATCTGGCGGCGCGCTATGACAAGGGCACAGCTGACTACATCAACTGCCCGATGTCGAAAGAAGAGTACGACGGGTTTTACGACGCGTTAGTCGCAGCGGAGTCGGTCGAAGCCAAGGATTGGGAAAAGCTTAATTACTTCGAATCCTGCCTGCCGATTGAAGAGATCGCCCGACGCGGACGAGATACGCTGCGCTTCGGTCCCATGAAGCCAGTGGGGCTGAGAGATCCGCGAACCGGCAAGCCGCCTTATGCCGTCGTGCAATTGCGGCAGGAGAATCTGCGGGCGGATTCCTATAACCTCGTCGGTTTTCAAAATCATTTGAAGTTCGGCGAGCAGGCGCGCGTTCTGCGGCTGATCCCTGGCTTGGAGAATGCCCGATTCCTGCGCTACGGCCAAATTCATCGCAATACCTACATCAACTCCCCGGCGCTGCTGAATTCAACTCAGCAGATGAATGAGCATCCGTCAGTCCTGTTTGCGGGGCAAATCTGCGGTGTGGAAGGTTATGTCGAGTCAATTGCGACCGGCATGCTGGCGGGAATACATGCTGCTGCGCTTTTGGCTAGGAATTTGCCTATGGCTCCGCCGCGGGCTACGGCTCTGGGGTCGCTTATTCATTACATTACAAATGCTGATCCTAAAAAATTTCAGCCCGCGAATGTAACGTTCGACCTTTTGCCACCGTTGGAAAAGAAAATTCGTGACCGCCAACTGCGGCACAAAATGCAGTGTGACCTGGCTTTGCAGCGTCTGGCTGAGTGGCTTGTTACAAAGTCAGAGCTCGATCGACAGTTGGCTTAAGCGCCTGTTTCCCGCACCTGACTGTGATAGCTTGTTTGCGCAGCGTACGCTGCCGAGCAATTGTGCATCGAAACAAATTCGCACGATACGGCCGTCGTAAGCCGTACTCAATCTAAATCATCTGAAAGCGAGTTCACGAATGAAAGTTTGTAAGGCGGTTTTTCCGGCGGCAGGATTGGGCACACGTTTTCTGCCAGCCACGAAGGCGCAGCCGAAGGAGATGCTGCCTATTGTGGACAAGCCGATTATTCAGTACGGCGTCGAAGAAGCGCTGGCCGCCGGTTGCAATCAGATCATCATGGTGACCGGCCGTGGCAAGACGGCCATCGAAGACCATTTCGACGTCAGCTATGAGCTCGAAAAGATTCTTGAGGAGAAAGGCAAGACCGAGCTGCTCAAGATTGTTCGCCAGATTTCCGACATGATTCACGTGGCTTATGTGCGTCAAAAAGAGGCGCTGGGCCTGGGACACGCGGTGCTCACTGCGCTCGAACTGGTGGGCAACGAACCCTTCGCCGTCCTGCTGGCAGACGACGTCATCGACGCGGAGGTCCCCGTGTTGAAACAGATGATGCAAGTATTCGAGCAGGTCCAGAGCTCCGTGATCGCTACCCAGATTGTGGAAGGCGAGGCGATTTCAGCTTACGGTGTGCTTGATGTAAAACCGGCTGAAGGTCATCAGGGCGGCCGCTTATACGAAATAATGAACATGGTCGAGAAGCCGCCGCTGGAAGAAGCGCCATCGAATCTGGCGATCATCGGCCGCTACATTTTGACGCCGACGATATTCGATGTACTGACAAAGACGCCGGTGGGCAAAGGCGGCGAACTGCAATTGACTGACGCAATGCGATTGCTGCTCAAGCAGGAAAAAATGTACGCCTACGTTTACGAGGGCAAACGCCACGACGCCGGCGACAAGCTGGGATTTTTAAAAGCCACGGTAGAATTCGCGTTGAAGCGCGACGACCTGGGTGGGCCGCTAAAAGAATATCTACGAACGTTGAAGTTGGATTAAGCAAGGGGGATTCGGTCCACCGACGGTGACCGAATCCCACACTGCTTATTTGACGCCGCTCTCTCTGAGTTTTCTTGACTTCTCCTCCACACCGGCCGCGAGCTTCTCTTTGTGAGAGTGAAGTTTTTGCGCGACAGTGGAATCTGCTACTCCAATTATTTGTGCAGCAAGAATGCCTGCATTGGTGGCCCCTGGCTTACCTATCGCGACGGTTGCCACAGGAATGCCAGCAGGCATTTGGACCGTAGCGAGCAGCGAGTCCAACCCATTCAGTGATGTGGCGGGAATTGGCACGCCGATTACGGGCAGAACTGTGTGGGCGGCGATGACCCCGGCAAGGTGCGCCGCACCGCCGGCGCCAGCGATGATGACGCGTATGCCGCGCTCGGCAGCTTTGCGGGCGTAGTCGGCAGTACGGTCGGGCGAGCGGTGGGCAGAGGTGACATCGATTTCATATGCAATACCGAACCCATCCAGCGCTTTGCCCGCCTCGCGCATGATCTCAAGGTCAGAGTCGCTTCCCATCACAATCGAAACCAGTGGCTTGGACATTAATTTCTCCTGAAGTGTTTTGAAGGCCTCCGCCTTTCGGCGCGGCCATAAAGGCTTTGATCGCAGATCTCAGTTCAATTCGCCAAGCCGAAGGCAGAGGCGAAATCCAGTAGTTCAGAAAGGCATTCTAGAAATTGGTCGGGGCGATAGGATTTGAACCTACGACCCCCTGCGCCCAAGGCAGGTGCGCTACCAGGCTGCGCTACGCCCCGACAACTGCCCTTTGATTTTAAACCAGATGGAGCATTTTGCAGGACACCGGCATGCTCGGCGCATTGACAAGTTCCGGAAATTGAATGGTCGGTGCATGCTACGCCGAATGAGCACCGTTCGAGCGCGTATTCTGCTCAGTGTTTATAATGCCTGTTGGTCATGGCCCCGCAGCGTTACGCCCTTGTGGCATACGTCAAGAACCAGGTTGGAGAGTTCGTCGAAAACCTGCGCAAGGAACTTCATCCCGAACTGCCACATCTGGCCGCCCACGTCACTTTGCTTCCCCCGCGCTGCCTTCAAGGATCAGAAGAGCAAGCCATGGAAACTCTGGAAACGCTCTGCCGGCAATTTGAACCGTTCGAAGTTTCACTGGGCGAGGTCGAGACTTTTATTCCGGTCACCCCTACCGTTTTTGTCCGCGTGGCCCATGCCGCCTACCGCATGCGTGAGTTGCATGATCTGCTCAACGTGAACGGACTCGCGACCAATGAACAATGGCCGTACATGCCGCATTTAACCATCGTAAAAATGGGCGCCGAAGACCAGGCGCAACACGCTTACCGAATGGCACGTACGCGGTGGGCCGAATACGAGGGCAGCCGTTGCATTGAAGTTCGTGACCTGACCTTTGTGCGCGAGGGCGGCGACAACCGCTGGATTGACCTGGCTTCGCTTCCTCTTGGTTCGCAGAGCGCCGCGGCGCGCTCCGGCCCGCGACGATAACTTTTAGAAAATTCTGGAAACCGTATCCTGCGAAATCGCAGACCTCTTCCGGTGCCTGCTCTGGAGTGTTAGATTAGCTCTCCTCGACTCTCATTCCGCAAGGCTGAAAATGAAAATTATTGACGCCAAAGTGATCGTCTGCTCGCCTGGGCGGAATTTTGTGACGCTGAAGCTGACGACGGAAGACGGAATCGCCGGCTTGGGCGACGCCACGTTGAACGGCCGCGAACTTTCTGTGGCCAGTTATCTTACTGACCACCTCGCGCCACTTCTGATTGGCCGCGATGCCCGGAGAATCGAAGATAGTTGGTAGTATTTATATAAGGGGGCTTACTGGCGGCGCGGACCGGTGACCATGAGCGCGATCGCGGCAGTGGACGTGGCGCTCTGGGATATCAAGGCCAAGAGCCTGAACGTTCCGCTCTATCAGTTGCTTGGCGGAGCCTCTCGCGACGCGGTGATGGTCTACGGGCACGCCAGCGGGGACGATGTCGAGAAGACGCTGGGTTCGTTCGGACACTTTCTCAGCCTGGGATACAAAGCCGTGCGTGCGCAATCAGGTGTTCCCGGGTTGCAGAGCACGTACGGAATCAGTCACGGCACCAGCCATGGCAACATGGCGTATGAACCCGCAGAAAAAAGGGCGCCGCCTGAAAATCAATGGTCAACCGAACACTATTTGCGCTTTGTGCCGCAATTGTTCGCCCGGCTGCGCAAGGAATTTGGCCCCGAAGTCCATATGCTGCACGACGCGCACCATCGGTTGACGCCGATTGAAGCCGGACGCCTTGGCAAAGAGCTTGAGCCTTTCCATCTATTCTGGCTTGAGGATCCTACACCCGCCGAGTTGCAAGAGAGCTTCCGTGTGATTCGCCAGCACACCACGACGCCGCTCGCCGTGGGTGAAGTGTTTAACGCTGTCTTCGATTGCCAGCAGTTGATAGAAGAGCAGTTGATCGATTACATCCGCACAACGGTTGTTCACGCCGGTGGGATCACGCATTTACGAAAAATTGCGAACTTAGCGGAAATTTATCAAGTGCGAACCGGCTGCCATGGAGCCAGCGACCTGAGCCCGGTGTGCATGGGAGCGGCCCTGCATTTCGACTTGAGCGTGCATAACTTCGGCATCCAGGAATACATGCCGCACACACCTGAAACCGAAAACGTATTTCCTCATGCATATTCGTTCAAGGATGGATTCATGCACCCCGGAGAAGCTCCCGGAATCGGCGTGGATATTGACGAGCAACTGGCGGCGAAGTATCCATATCAGCGAGCGTATCTGCCGGTAAATCGCAAACTGGATGGAACCGTGCATAGCTGGTGAGAGGTCGAAAATGGATGATTTGTTGCGGGCCGATGACAGTCGGCCCGTCGTGCTTTACGTAAAAACAGCGCTCACTTCATTAACGTCGATGATTCTGGCAATGTTCGTGCCAACGTTCTGGACGTCGTTCCGCAACATC
>DATJHT010000068.1:0-5964 GCA_035493765.1 Terriglobales bacterium | reverse complement strand
GATGAAGTTGAACTTTGCCGCCAAGTTCACTGAAACGCGAGGCCAGCACCGTACTCAGGCGGTCAACAGCCGCCTTCAGGTCGCTGGGCGATTCGATCTCGACCAGTTGCTGGATGGTGTCGAGAATATTTGATTGCTGCTTGCGGAAATATGCGAGTTGCTCAGAGGGCCGAGGTAAGTTCATTCGTGGCCGAAAATGTTAACACGGACCGGCATCACGGAGCCGATGCTACGATATTAAGACGCAGGAAGCCCTTTCCGAATGGCCCATCCCGATCCCAAATCTGTCAAAGTGCACCTTACCGAAGGCACCGGGGTGGACATCGAATGGAAAGATGGTCACCTTTCGCAATACACTTTTCCCTTCTTGAGGGATGCCTGCCCGTGCGCCATGTGTGACGATGAACGCGCTAAGAGTGGCCGCAAGGTAGGCGGAAAAGCCCCGCTTAAACCGGGCGAACTGCCCATGTTTAAGGCCGCGGCCATGCCAGTCTCTGCTGAGGGCGTCGGTAAATACGCCATCAAGTTCAAATGGAACGACGGCCATGAGCTAGGTATCTATTCGTGGAACTGGCTCAGGGAAATCTGTCCCTGCGAAGAATGTGAGCGCGAAAGAAAGGCGAGCTGACGTTTAATGGGGCTGGGCGCTGTTTTTTGCCTCCACCATCGCTTTTTGCAGCTCAGGATGTTCCGTCAGGACTTCCATCATACTTTCGCGGCCGATTTGCTCACCCCACTTCGTGCCCGCGGCTTGTGACTCAGCCATGACCTGGGGCAGCGTGCTCAGCATCTTCTTTCCTAGCGGCGTTTGATAGAGCTGTATAAGGCCTCGGATGTCCTCGTCGCTGTAATACTTGTCGTAAATCGGGATAACCAGGTTTGCGAGTTCATCAGGATGGCGCTTGGCGCGAAATTTCTCAAAAAAAAGATCAACCAGCTTTTCGCGATAGTCGCCGGGCGGCAGTGCATCCGTAACCATGGGGCGGATAGTTTTCTCCATCTGGTCCATGGATTGGGTTGCAAGGGAACCAGCGCCTGTGATTTCGAGAAGACGTCGAATGTCGGCTTGCTTGGATTGCTCGGCTTGCGCCTGTGTACGGCTGGCGTTCGCAGCCGCGGCCACACTTTGATCCGCCTGGTCCGAGGACGAGGACGGCTCCTGGCCTGCCGACAAACCGGAAACTAAGCAGATGCCGACAAATACCGCTGGCACAAATCTCATAGAACGCTCCATGCGAAGGATTTGGACAATGTTATCTCAGGCGACGGGCCGCTCTGAGATGACGTTCGATGTTGCACTACAGGGCGTCGATTGGAGTCCCTGCCCCGGCCGTCTTGTAAAATCTAATCAGCGGTCGGAGCTGTCTCCTCAACTTGTCTTTCCTCTCCCAACTCAATCCGCAACAGCGTGAGGCTGTTGAAACTACCGACGGCCCCGTGCTCATTCTGGCCGGCGCAGGTAGCGGTAAGACCCGGGTAATCACGTATCGGATCGCGCATTTGGTCGAGAGCATCGGCGCCATGCCGGAGTCGATTCTGGCCATGACGTTCACCAACAAGGCTGCCTCGGAAATGGGTGAGCGCGTCGAGAAGCTGGTGGGGGGCCTCTCCATCGCGAAGCCGGTGATCTCGACCTTCCACTCGTTCTGCGTGCGCATGCTGCGGCGGGACATCGAAGCTTTGCGGATCCCGTCTTCGGTCCCAGGGCAGGCACCTGTGGGCCTAACGAAAAGCTTCGTCATCTACGACGAGTCCGACCAGCAGCAGGTGACGAAGTCGGTCATGAAGCGGCTGGGCATCGACGACAAGGAACTTACCCCACGAGCCGTGCTGTCGCAGATTTCATGGGCCAAGAACCACATGCTGGATCCGCAGGAAGTGTATCTCAACTCTGCCGATCCGAAGACGGAGCGCGTGGCTCACATTTACGAGGAGTACCGAAAAGAGCTCCGCCGCGCCAATGCGCTCGACTTCGACGACCTGCTGCTTGAGGCCGTGCGCCTGCTCAAATCGGTGGCGAGCGTTCGTGAATATTACAACCAGCGGTTCCAGTTTTTGCTGGTGGATGAGTATCAAGACACAAACCGTCCGCAATATGAATTGATGCGGGCGCTTGCCGGCTCGCGGCACAACGTGTGCGCGGTCGGCGATGAAGATCAGTCGATCTATTCGTGGCGCGGCGCGGATATACGCAACATCCTGGAATTCGAAAAGGATTTCCCCGAGGCCAAGATCGTTCGCCTGGAACAGAACTATCGCTCAACGCAGAACATTCTGCAGGCGGCCTCGGCGGTGGTGGCGAATAACGTCCGGCGCAAGGGCAAAAACCTGTGGACCTCGCGACAGGGCGGTACCAAGATCGGCTACTACGAAGCTCCAGACGGCGAAAACGAGGCGCTGTTCGCAGCTGATTCGATCGCCCGCTATATACGCGAAGCCAACGATCGCGGAGATGATCCCCGCGCCGCAGTGCTGTATCGCATCAACTCTCAGTCGCGCCTGTTTGAGGAAGCCATGCGCCGGTATCAACTGAAGTATCACGTTGTCGGTGGCTTCTCGTTCTATGACCGCGCGGAAATCAAAGACCTTATTTCATATTTGAAAGTCGTTCACAATCCGGAAGACTCGGTTTCCCTGCTGCGCGTGATCAACACGCCGGTACGCGGCATCGGCAAGACCACTATGGAAGTAGTCGAGCGCGTTGCGCTGGAAACCGGCCTGTCGCTCTGGGGGGCGATTGGCCAGTGCATCGAACGGCAATTGCTGCCGGCCAGAGCCTTGCAGGCGCTGAAATCGTTTCGCGATCTGATCGAGGATGCGCGCGCCATGTCGGCAGGAACCTATGTGGAGAGGCTGAGAGAGATGACCGCACCGGAAAGCTCGGCGCTGCGCTCCGCTCCGCAGAACGGGCGAGGGCGCCCGTTCCCACTCGAGTTAAATCGGACCTCAGCGTCGGCAGACGAAACCGAGTTCGATCCTTCTGCGTTTGACTTCGGCGGTGGCGAACACATTCATGCTGAAAGTTCGGCGGCAGACGAAAGCACCGCGCCTACAGCTGATGTGAAAGAGGAAATAGTGGAGCCCATCGAAGGCTTCCGCGCTCCCGGCGGGCCGGCGAATATTGCGGAAATTCTCAAATTCATCATCGATCGCACAGCGTACATCAAGATGCTGGAAGCCGAAGACACGCCCGAGGCCTTTTCACGGGTAGAAAACATTCGCGAACTGGTCAACGCCGCCATGGATTCGAAAGATCGCGGCGAGACCCTCGATCAGTTCCTCGATCACGCGGCCCTGGTCAGCGACGCTGATGCTTACGACGAACGCGCGCAGATCACGCTCATGACGCTGCATGCTGCCAAGGGACTGGAGTTTCCGCTGGTATTTCTATGCGGACTGGAGGAAGGCCTATTTCCACATTCGCGTACGTTCCTGAATCCCGATGACGTGGAAGAAGAACGGCGGCTGTGTTATGTCGGGATGACTCGGGCCATGGACCAGCTCGTGCTCACGCGTGCAATCTATCGGCGGCGGTACGGGACCGATTTGCCTGAAGCCAGCGTGCCGTCGCGCTTTCTCGATGAAATTCCGGCGGAGTTGATGGAGGAACTGGGAAGCGGCCGCAGCCGTCTGGGTCGGACATTCGTGTCCGACCGGGGTGAAGCTAGAAGGATGGCTGGCACAGGCATTCGAAATTCTTCTCGGACCGGAATGTCCGAGCCACATGGCCGTCATTATGCCTACGAAGACGAGGATCAGTCGGCAGCCTGGAAAGAGCCTGCGCCAGCTAAACCCAGCTCCGGGCCGCGATACAATTCCATAGACAACATTGCTGAGTTTTTCGCCTCGCGAGGCAAAAAGTTCAGCATGCCGAAGGTCCCGGTCGAAGAGCCCAAAGGCCACCGCGGCTTTCGTCCCGGGCAGAAGGTGAAGCACCCAAAATACGGTGAAGGTACCGTCTTCCAGCGCGAAGGAGAAGGCGAAGAGGCCAAGCTTACGGTACAATTCCCTCGGTTCGGGTTGAAGAAATTAGTGGAGAAGTACGCGCAGCTCGAAAAAGCGTGAACGACATTTGGTAATTTTGAAAATTGAATAATTTGAAATCCTGCTTGGGTGCGCAAGCCGAATAGGTTTTTAAAATTACCCGATTTCCCAAATTACAAAATTACAATTAGGAACTCATGGCTAATACATCTACTCTCAGCAAAGACGAACGCAAGAAAGCGAAACGCGCCGCGCGAAAGAAGCGCACAACCGAACATCCCTTAAAGCCCCGCGAGTACGCCCGCGGATCGAAGAAAAGCAAAGTAAAGAAATTGGTACGCGGACAGGCGAAGCGCTAAGGTTTTCCCCACCCTTCATAAGGACGCGAGGGGTGGGGCAACCGCTCTGAACTGATATTCCAGGAGACATCAACCGCTTGTCACAACCAACCCCGGCGCCCGAACCGACCGCGCGCACCTCCGAAAGCCAGCTTTTCTGTTGCAAGTCCATCGACAAGCTGATCACCGACTCTGAGCATCCGGACAGGAAACTGAAGAAGACGCTCGGCCCGGTGTCGCTGACCGCGCTAGGGATAGGCGCGGTAATCGGCTCCGGAATTTTCACCGTCATCGGAACCGCAATCGCCGGACAAAAGTTCGACACATCTTCCATCCTCAATGCGCCGCTGCTGGATTACCTGATCCGGCACACGGCTTCAACCGGACGCCCCGGCGCCGGCCCCGCCCTGGCTGTGTCGTTAATACTCGTCGCCATCGTTTGCGCCTTTACCGGTTTGTGCTATGCCGAACTTGCCTCAATGATCCCAATCGCGGGCAGCGCCTATACCTACACCTACGCGACGATGGGTGAGCTCATCGCGTGGATCATCGGCTGGGACCTGATTCTGGAATATGCCGTCAGCAATATGGCGGTGAGCGTAGGCTTCGCGCAGCATCTGGTCAATATGTTTGACTGGTTCGGCTGGCATCCTGCGCTGCGCTGGATTTCGCCTGCGTATCTGCCTGCCGGGATGTCCGGCCTGCAGGGCGAAATGCTTTACGCCCCCGGCTTTCATTTTGGATTCAACATCCCTGCCTTTCTGGTGGTCATGATTCTGACCATGGTGCTGGTGCGCGGCATTCGCGAATCGGCGGAAGCCAACAACACTATGGTGATCCTGAAGATCGCAGCGATCTTGGCGTTCATCATCGCCGGCGCGCATTACATTCATCCCGAGTTGTGGCATCCGTTTGCGCCCATGGGCTGGCCGGGCGTTCTGACCGGCGGTTCGATTATTTTCTTCACCTACATCGGGTTCGATTCGGTCTCGACTGCGGCGGAAGAGGCCAAGAATCCGCAACGCGACCTGCCCATCGGCATCATCGCCACCCTGATCGTCTGCACCATTCTCTACATCGGGGTGGCTATCGTGCTTACCGGGATCGTGCCCTGGGAATCGGTTCGTGATGATGCCGCGCCCGTGGTCAACAGCCTGAAGCATCTCACCGAGGTTACGGGATCGCCCGTGCTGCGCTGGATCCGCCTCGGTGTATTGTTCGGCGCGATGATGGGAATGATTTCATCGCTGTTGGTTTTTCAACTGGGGCAGGCGCGGGTCTGGTTTTCCATGTCCCGCGACGGCTTGCTGCCGAAGCTCTTCTGCCACGTGCATCCTCGCTTCCGCACGCCTTCGACAGCCACGTGGATTGCGGGATTCGTGGTCGGCGTCCCGGCAGGAATTCTCGACATCGGCACGCTCTCGGATTTGTCGAATATCGGAACGCTGTTCGCATTTGTGTTGGTCTCGCTCGGCGTGATCATTCTGCGTTATCGCGAGCCCAATCGGCATCGCGGATTCCGCGCCCCCGGCGGAATCGTCGCGCCCGTATTGAGCGTATTCTTCTGCGCGCTGCTGATGTCGGGCCTGCCGATTCTCACCTGGCTGCGCTTCTTCGGATGGCTGCTGATCGGGCTGGGAAT
>DATJHT010000067.1:0-12179 GCA_035493765.1 Terriglobales bacterium | reverse complement strand
CAAGAAAGTTGTGGCTGCTGTGGTCAAGGCCGGATTGCCCGCGGTCGGTTTTTGTGGCGGCGATGGCATGACATTCCGCGCGCGCAAGAAAGAGACCAAGGGTTACGATCTCGGATTCGTTGGCGAAATCTGCGCCGTCGAACCGCGCTGGTTTGAGGCCATCTGGACTGAGGGCGGCGTCCCTGTGCTGTCGTCTCTGGCCCTCGGATCCGACGGTGAATATTACAACGTGAATGCCGATCAGATGGCGTCTGCGTGCGCCATCGCATGCCACGCCGACACGTTAATTTTCCTGACCGACGTCCCCGGAGTGAAAGATGCCGCCGGGATCGTGATGCCGTGGCTCACCACCAAGCAGGTCCCGGGTTTGATTGCTGACGCTACCGTCGGCGGGGGCATGCTGCCCAAACTCGAAGCCTGCAGCAATGCTTTGAAGAAAGGCGTTGGACGGGTCCGCATTCTTCCAGCGGCACAGGCGGAAATTCTTCCACAGTTTTATTTTCAGAAGCTCGAATACGGCACGGAGGTGATCGGCGCATGAGCCTGGCTGCTGTTATTCAAGCTGAGCAGAAATTGCTGCTGCCCACCTACGACCGCCAGAAGGTGTTGTTCGTCCGCGGTCGCGGCGTTTATCTGTGGGATTCGAAGGGTAAACGCTACCTCGATTTTGTCAGCGGGATTGGTGTGAATGCGCTCGGACATGCGCATCCGGCGATCCAGAAAGTTCTGAAGCAGCAAGCAGGAAAGCTGATTCACACCTCGAATCTTTTTTATCACCAGTATCAATCTGAATTAGCCAAGCGGCTCACCAGGATCTCGGGACTCGATCGGGCATTTTTCTGTAACAGCGGGACCGAAGCCTGGGAGGGTGCGCTTAAGCTGGCGCGTGCGTATGCGCGCGAACACAACAGCAATGGACACAAAGCCAAGTGGCGCTTACTGGCGCTGGAAAATTCTTTTCATGGCCGGACTTTTGGCGCGCTCGCAACCACCGGACAGGAAAAATATCGGCACCCGTTTGCCCCGCTCGTGCCAGGTGTGAACTTTGTCGCTTTCAACGATCTGAACGATCTTAAGCGGCAATTTGATGGCAGTGTTTGCGCAATCTGTCTGGAAACAATTCAAGGTGAGGGCGGGATTAATCCGCTGAGCCGAGAGTTTCTGCAGTCGGCCCGCGACTTGACGGAGAAGTCCGGAGCGCTATTGCTACTTGACGAAATCCAATCGGGGCTCGGACGAACTGGAAAGTATTTCGCTTATCAGCATTACGGCATCAAGCCTGACATCGTGACGGTTGCAAAGCCGCTGGCGGCCGGACTGCCTTTAGGAGCACTACTTACCACGGATCGCGTAGCCACCGGTATGCATCCGGGCTTGCACGGAACGACGTTTGGCGGCGGCCCGCTGGCGTGCGCGGTTGCGATTGAGTTCCTGAAGCAGCTTGAAAAGCTGCGCGGACATGTGTCGAAACTGGGAGATTATTTCGTTGGCGAACTGCAGGAACTGAAAGCAAAGCACACCGCCGTTCAAGATGTCCGCGGCATGGGCTTGATGCTGGCGATCGACCTCGATTCCGCCGACACGGCGAAAGCTGTGGTTGGCGAGCTCTTGGCCAAGGGCATCTTGATCAATCGTACCCACGATACCGTGTTGCGTTTTCTGCCGCCATACATCGCGGAGAAGAAGCATGTGGATCAAGTTATCAATGCGCTCAACTCCGCGCTCGCGGTAAGCAAAAGCAAAAAGCGCGAAAGACACAAAGTTACACCAAGGAAAACCGCAGCTGCCTGAAGCTGCCGATGTTGAACTGGGACCTGAAAGGAGCAACTCAATTGCGCAGCCAAACCATAACGGCGGAATCGGCGCCTCATCCGATTACCACCACCTTCCCGGGGCGGGACCTGGTCTCCATCCGCGATCTGTCGCCCATTGAACTGGAGTCGTTGTTCCACCTGGCAGGTCTGATGAAGGCCCGGCCTGAAGACTTTCGCTCGGCGCTCGCCGGGAAACATATTGTGATGTTTTTTGAGAAGCCGTCGCTGCGCACTCGAATCACATTTGAAGCGGGCATCTGCGGACTCGGAGGCTCGGTTTCCTTCATCGATCAAAGACACGAGCGGCTTGACGCGCGCGAGACGCTGAATGACATCGCGCATAATCTGGAGCGCTGGGTCAGCGGAATTGTGTTGCGCACGTTTGCGCATGAGACGGTCGAAGGCATGGCGGAGCATGCCTGCGTTCCGGTGGTCAATGCCTTGAGTGAGGTCGAGCATCCCTGCCAGGCCCTAGCCGATTACTTCACCCTGCATGAGAAGTTCGGCAACCTGAGAAAGATCACGCTTGCCTACGTCGGCGACGGAAACAATGTCTTGCATTCGCTGCTGCTTACCGCCGCGCTTCTGGGTTCGCGGATTCGCATTGCGACGCCCAAAGGCTATGGCCCGAACCCGCAGATTCTTGCCGACGCAAAGGATATCGCAAAAGGAACCGGCGCGGTGATTGAACTGATGACAGATCCTGGCAAAGCTGTTCGCGGCGTGGATGCGATCTACACCGATGCCTGGACCAGCATGGGCCACGAACATGAAACCGAAGAGCGTAATCAGATATTCCCGCCGTATCAGGTGAATGACGCATTGATGGCGGAAGCCGCGCCCCATGCAGTGTTCATGCACTGCCTGCCAGCGCACCGCAACGAAGAAGTTACGGATTCGGTCATCGACTCGGTGCAATCGGTCGTCTTCGATCAGGCCGAGAACCGCATGCACGTTCAGAAAGCAATTCTGATGATGCTGATCGGCGGCAAAGGCCGCCTGCCCACAAGGAGCGCTCATGCCTGAGAAAGTTGTACTTGCATATTCCGGGGGCCTCGATACTTCCATCATTATTCCGTGGCTGAAGGAGAACTATTCTTACGACGTGATCGCGATGGTCGCCGACGTCGGCCAGGGCGATGACATCGATGCCGTTGTCGAGAAGGCCTACAAGACTGGGGCCAGCAAGGTCGTAGTCGAAGACTTGCGCGAAGAGTTTCTGACGGACTACGTATATCCTGCGCTTAAAGCTGGAGCGGTTTACGAGCACAAATATCTGCTGGGAACTTCGCTGGCTCGGCCGGTGATTGCGAAGTATCAGGTGGAAGTCGCGTTACGCGAAGGCGCGACGGCGGTTGCGCACGGATGCACAGGGAAAGGAAACGACCAGGTGCGGTTTGAGCTGACATATCAGGCCTTGGCGCCGGAACTCAGCGTGATCGCGCCGTGGCGTGAATGGGACTTGAAGTCGCGCGAAGACTGTTTGGACTACGCGGAGGCACACGGAATCGCGGTGTCCGCGAGCCGCGAGAAGATTCACAGTCGCGACCGTAACTTGTGGCACATCAGCCATGAGGGCGGGGAACTCGAAGACGCCGGCAACGCGCCGTTTGCCAGCACCTGGCAAATTTCTAAGTCGCCACAGGAGGCACCGGATCGAGAGGAAAAGGTCGACATCGAATTTCAGAAAGGCGTTCCCATCGGCGTAAATGGGATCCGCATGGCGCCGGTTTCGTTGGTTGAACTGTTGAACGAGATTGGCGGCCGTAACGCAATTGGCCGAACAGATATCGTCGAAAACCGTTTTGTGGGAATCAAATCCCGCGGATGCTATGAGACGCCCGGCGGAACACTGCTGATTGCCGCGCATCGCGAACTGGAAGCGCTGTGCTGCGAGCGCGATGTCATGCATTTTAAGCAGCACATCGCGCTGAAATATGCCGAACTCGTTTATTACGGGCTGTGGTTTACGCCACTGCGAGAGGCGCTGGATGCTTTCGTCGAAAGTACGCAGCAGGAGGTCACAGGTACAGTTGCGCTTTCACTTTACAAGGGCAACGTTTCTATCGTGAGCCGGCAGTCGGAGCACTCGCTCTATCGCACCGATCTGTCTTCGTTCACGATGGGGGAGAGTTACGACCAGAAAGACGCGGCGGGATTCATTCGTATTCTGGGATTGCCTTCGCGATCTCTCGCCTTAAAGAAGCAACAGCAAGCCCAAGCGTCGGCTTCTCCAAAACCAGAAGAGGTGACCCGGTGAAGATGTGGTCCGGCCGCTTCCGGCAGCCGTTGAATCCCGAGTTTGAAAGCTGGCAGCGGTCATTCGAGTTCGATTGCCGCTTGCTTGAGTGCGAACTCGAGGCGAGCGCAGTGCATGCCCGCGCGTTACAACAAGCGGGTGTGCTGTCGGCTGATGAATTGGCGAGAGTGTTAGAAGGCCTGGAGCAGCTCGGGGATCGGATTGCCGAATCCGTCGATGCGATGAATGATCCGGAGGCGGAGGACATTCATCACTTCGTTGAAAAGCAACTAGTCAGTCTGATCGGCGATATCGGTTACAAGTTGCATAGCGGGCGCAGCCGGAACGAGCAGATCGCTACAGATCTGCGCCTGTACACGCGTGCGGCTTGTGACGAAATTGGGGCAGCATTAAACAAGCTCGCCACTACATTCCTGGACCGGGCCGAGCAGGCCGGGAGCGCTCCGATGCCGGCATACACGCACATGCAGCGCGCGGAGCCGGTCCTGGTCGCGCACTGGCTGTTGGCTTACGTCGAAATGCTATGGCGCGACGGCGAGCGTTTAGAAGATTGCCGTAAGCGGGTGAATGTTTGCCCGCTGGGTTCGGGAGCGATCGCCGGATCTACCTTGGGCCTCGATCGAGGCTTGATGGCGGCAGAACTTGGTTTCACTGCCCCGACCGGCAACAGCATCGATGCCACCAGCGATCGCGACTTTGCGCTGGAATTCGTGAATGCGCTTTCTATGCTCGCATTGCACCTGAGCCGTTGGGCAGAAGAGATGCTCTTGTTCTCCACGCAGGAATACGGCTTCATTCAACTGCCCGAGGCGTTCTCCACCGGAAGCAGTGCTATGCCGCAAAAAATGAACGGCGACCTGCTGGAACTGGTTCGCGGCAAGGCAGCGCGGATCATCGGAGACGCGACCTCACTGCTGATTGCCACCAAAGGCTTGCCACTGGCTTACAACAAAGACCTGCAGGAAACTCAGGAGCCACTCTTTCACGCTACCGAAACCATGATTTCATTGCTCCCGTTGATCACGGGATGGATGGAAGCGTTTGAATTCAACTTCGACCGCATGCGGAAGGCGACTGGAAGCGGCTACATGAATGCGTTTGCGGCGGCAACATATCTCGTCCGAAAGGGCATACCGTTTCGTATTGCGCACGAACAGGTCGGGAAAGCCGTACGGCTCGGGCTCGATAAGCGATGCGAGTTGCAGGAGTTAAAACTCGAAGAATTGCGGGCCATTGACGCCCATTTCGCAGAAGACTTCTACGACGTCGCAAGGCTCGAAAACGTTCTTGCGATCCACGACGTACCCGGGGGCACGGCGCCAGCGCGCGTGAAAAAAGCCATCGAGACTGCGAGGAAAAAACTCAGTTCAGCTTGCGAGGAGGCCCATGCACACGCGTGAAGCCCTTCTACTGGATGCCGAACGTATCCATGAATTGATTTGCTCTTATTCGGGTGATGGCACGCTGCTGCCACGAAGCCTCGCAGAACTCTGCGAGAACGTGAGGGATTTTATCGTGCTTGAAGAAGCAGGCACCGTCATTGGTTGCGGGGCGCTGCACCTTTACGGCCCGCATCTCGCGGAGATCCGTTCCATCACTGTCGCGCGCGATTTCCAGAAGCGCGGCGGCGGCGAGTTGCTGGTTCAATCCCTGATGTCCGAGGCTCGCAAGCACCAGGTCAGTTGTATTTGCCTGTTCACGCGCAGTCCGCAATTTTTCGCCAAGCTTGGGTTTGACGTTGCCCTTCGCGAAGACCTTCCCGACAAGATCAACAAAGATTGCTGTGTCTGTCCCCGATTTCATGCCTGTGACGAAGTTGCGATGGTCAAGGGTGAGCTGCCTCGTTTTGCCATTCTTCCCGAGCCCACAAGCTGGCTGGTGAAGCTGGAAGCATGAGCTCGTCCGATCCGATCTTTCTGCCTAAAGGTTTCAAATTCTCAGCGCTAACGGCCGGAATTAAGGCCAGTGGGAAGCCTGATCTGGCGTTGATTTCAGCCGAGCCGGTCGCGACCGCGGCGGCGATGTTCACCAAAAATCTTGTGGTTGCTGCCCCGGTGGAAGTTGGGCGCGCTGCGCTCGCCACGAGTCGCGGTCAAGTGCGGGCGGTCGTGGTGAATTCCGGAAATGCGAACTGCGCTACCGGAGTCGCAGGCCTGCGCGCATGCAAATCTGTTTGTGCAGAGACGGCGAAGCTGCTCGAAGCCACGCCTTCGCTGGTGTTTCCATCCTCAACGGGCATAATTGGAGTTCCCCTCCCCACAGCGAAGATCACCTCACATCTGAGGTCTTTGATTGCAGGCGCAGAGGCGTCAGTCGATCATCTCCGTGCATTTGCAGATGCAATCCTTACCACTGACAAACGTCCGAAGATAGCGAGTGTGCCTTTGCAGGCGGGAAAAGGCGCAATTACAGGAATCGCCAAAGGCTCGGGAATGATCCATCCTCAGCTCGCGACCATGCTGGTGTATTTGCTCACGGACGTGAGCGCTGCTCCGGCCGAACTGGGCAGCGCGTTGCGATGGGCCTGCAACGATTCCTTTAACGTGATCTCAGTTGACGGTGATACTTCCACCAACGATAGCGTTCTGCTTTTGGCGTCAGGTTCGAGCGGAATTCCGCTCAGAAAAATTCGCAATGAATTTGCAAATGCCTTGAGTTCGATCTGCCGTTCGCTGGCGGAGCAAATTGTCGCCGACGGGGAAGGTGTCCAGCGGATTATCAGGCTGAAGATCGAACAGGCGCGAAGCCGGAAGGAAGCGTTGCAAGTGGCCCGCACGATTGCTCATTCGCTTCTGGTCAAGACCGCGTGGGCGGGAGCCGACCCGAACTGGGGTCGCATTCTGGCGGCGATTGGCAGAAGCGGCGTTCCGCTTAATCCCGCGCGAGTCTCTATTTCAATCGGAAGCCAACTGGTCTGCCGCGGCGCCGTGGCTTGCGATTTCGATGCTCCGCTGGCTCACCGGGACCTATCACAGCCCGAATGTAGCGTAACGGTGCGACTGGGAAGAGGAAAGGCTCGCCTGGAATTTATCACCACCGACCTCACGCAGGAGTATGTCAGGATCAACGCGGAATATTCCACCTGATCGACCAGGCCTGCCGCAAAAAGCAGGAAGCCCTGCCGTTTCCAGCAAGGCTTCATGAGGCAAGTGTTGTGTTGGTTGAAGTGGTTCCGAATTACCCCCGCATTTTGCGGCGCACGATGCCGGCGAGACCGATAAGTCCAGTGCCGAGCAGACCGAGCGTGCTGGGTTCAGGCGTAACGATTGTGTCGCCGCTGACCGTACCGGTCCGGCCGATACCCATCGAGATCTGTGTGCTTCCTCCGCCAGTACCCAATGAGGCATTCACAAAGGTGACGCCGCTAATAACGGAAACCGTGCCGCCGGTGAAGGTCCCCTGGAAGAGTGTCGCACCACCTGTAGCAGTGATTGTCAGCGTACCGCCGGTGAAACACAACCCGGAGGCGCAAGAAGACAAATTCCCAGTTGTTAGCGTGACCCACCCAAGAGCACCCTGGCTCAGGGAATTGGTATTTACGTCCAGAATCGATAATAGTTGAGAGGTTAATGTGTAGGTTGAGCCGGCGGTAGCGCTGCCGCTGATAGTTGCGGTGCCACCCCCGATACTGCCGAGGTTGCCGTAGTCAATAGTGTCAGCCAAAGCTGCGGTGGGCAGGGCCAAGGCCAACAAGGCTAACAAGGGTACTCGTCTCATATTGCTCCTCCGATTTCGAACCCAGGGGAACTGCTTTGTGGGTGACCTGAGTGGCCTCCGCGGAGGGCCGATCCCCAACAATCCCAAAACCCGCAGATTAGGATGTTTCTACTGCATACCCATTACCAAAGTAGATGCTTCTCGTTGTTACTACAAATAAAGGACTTACCGTAGTAACCGCCACCGCTGGAAAATGCAGCATCTGCAAATCTCTGCACATATTTTGTGAAAACCCGGCGTTGACTCCAAACGCAGCTAACTATAGCTATATGTTTGACTTAATAGCTATGGCTGGTCGGTGCCGGCGGGATGGCACAAAGGTGGGGGTTCGCATTCGGGACGAAACCCCACCTGACTAAACTCATGTAAAGTGTTACCAAGTCCTCTGAAAGAAAAGAGCAATCATTGAGTTCAAGTATTCGGAATATAGCGATCATCGCCCATGTGGATCATGGCAAGACCACGCTGGTTGACGCGATGCTGCAGCAAAGCGGCACCTTCCGGGCAAACGAGACCCACGTTGAACGGGTGATGGATTCGAATGAGCTGGAGCGGGAGCGGGGAATAACCATCCTGGCCAAAAATACCGCCCTCTTCTATCACGGGGTAAAGATCAATATTGTGGACACCCCGGGCCATAGCGATTTTGGCGGCGAGGTAGAACGCGCCCTCAAGATGGTGGACGGGGTCATGCTGCTGGTTGATGCCAGCGAAGGCCCTCTGCCTCAGACCCGATATGTTCTGGGGAAAGCCCTCGAAGCCGGGCTGCCACCGATTGTGGTCATCAACAAGATTGACCGTGCCGACGCTCGTCCGCAGGAAGTGCTCAACGAAATCTACGATCTGTTCATCGATCTGGACGCAAAAGAAGACCAACTGGATTTTCCCGTCCTCTACACCAATGCCAAGGCGGGAACCGCCTCGACTGACCAGCGCGGCGGCGGGGAAAACCTGCAGCCGTTATTTGAGGCCATCGTGAATACCACTCCGCCACCCCAAGGGAATGCGGAGGGACAGCTCCAAATCTTGGTGGCGAACCTTGATTACAGTGATTACCTTGGGCGTCTTGCGATCGCTCGCGTTTTCAACGGCACCATGCGCACCGGAGAAGAGGTGGGAATTGCGAAGCTCGACGGCACGATCCAGAAGACGAAGATCACAAAACTTTTTTCGTTTTCGGGACTGAAGCGTACCGACATCACCGAGACCGAACTCGGAGACATCGTGGCGGTGGCGGGGGTGGAAGGCATCACGATCGGCGAGACCATCACCGGAGCTGAAAATCCTGCGCCGCTTCCGCCTATCACCATCGATGAGCCGACCATCGCCATGCAGTTCACCGTGAATACCTCGCCATTTGCCGGCAGGGAAGGCAGCTACGTCACCTCACGCAATCTGCGCGAGCGACTTGAGAAAGAACTGCTGACCAATGTTTCATTGCGGGTCGAAGACAGCGGGAGTACTGATTCCTTCAAGGTGATGGGACGCGGCGAGTTGCAGCTTTCAATTCTCCTCGAAATGATGCGCCGTGAGGGTTACGAATTGATGGTCGGTAAGCCTGAGATCGTTACCAAGCGAGTCGATGGCAGATTGATGGAACCGGTCGAGCACCTCACCGTGGACATTCCGGAAGAGTTTGTCGGTGTGGTAATGGAACAACTGGGCGCTCGGAAGGGCGAGATGGCAAACATGCACAACCACGGCTACGGGCGCGTGCGCATTGAGTTTAAAGTTCCCAGCCGCGGTCTGATCGGCTTGCGCAGTCAGTTGCTGACCGACACGCGCGGGACCATCGTGATGAATTCACTTTTTGACGGGTACAGGGAATGGCTTGGCGAAATCCCGCACCGGCTGACCGGAGCACTTATTGCGGACCGTGGCGGAGTTTCAACTGCATATTCCCTGTGGAACCTGCAGGAGCGAGGTGAGCTGTTCGTAGGCCCCGGCGTAGAAGTCTACGAAGGCATGGTTATCGGCGAGAACGCCAAGGACGACGACCTGGACGTGAATGCGGTACGCGAGAAGAAGCTGACCAATATGCGGGCTTCGACCGCCGATGAAGCCATTCGGCTGGTACCGTTCCGGCAACTGAATCTCGAACAGGCAATTGAGTTTATCGCTGATGATGAGTTTGTTGAAGTGACCCCGAAATCCCTGCGCCTGCGCAAAAAAGTCCTGCAATCCAACCGGCGTAAAAAGGGCGCTCTGGCAGGGGTCACTGAAGAGGGGTAAAGCACTCAGGTAAGAACCAACCGAGGGGTTCCCGTCCATGCAGTTTGCAAGAATTCCTCGACGAATCTCTGAATACAACTAAAGTTGCAAATTAATCTACACAAAAAGTTGTAGATCGAGCTATAATCCGTTCACTTCTCGGGTTGGTGTCTCGCACGACCACCGGCCCGTCTGTCGGGCGCTGGTGTCTCATTGGCGCCCGACAGAATTTGGAGTGATCGTGAGTTTCGAATTAAAACGCCGAGCGGTGACTGATCGCTTTATCGATAGTTTGTTGTTCGGAATGGTTCTGGTTTCGGTGGTGGGCCTGACTTACGTGTTTCTGTGGCACTAGTCGGTTGTGCCTCGGAATTTTAGGAAAGTTTCTTTCGCCCTGCTGAAGCCTGTCACTCCGGCGATTACTTCTCTTCCGATCGCGCCGAGTTACGCAACAATAAAAACATAAATCGAATATCCCCGGTGGGGGTTCCCTCGCGAAAGCAGGAGTTGCTGGCACTGGTACGAGGTGCGTGCAACTTGGGTTATTGAATCACCCCAATAAGTGCGTTGCGGTGAAGCCAAGTTTGCAAGAGCAGGACGTAAACTGCAAAAAGAACTCAGTAAAGGCTCGAGAAGCCGAAGAGGACTAAGTAGAGCGCTCGCCTGGTCAGTTCACGGATCCAGGTGTCGGTTCCGTGTCTCCAAAAATCGATGCCGCACCGTCTTCGATTAATTTGTGGCCACTGGCCGCCAGAATTTTGTTGGACAGGAATCGAACAAACTCGCCGAGCGCGCTTTGATGAGGAAAAGAAGCCAGGAAGCCGTGTTTCGGGCAGGATACACTTTGAACAGTCTTCGGGCCCTCACTATCGATATTGACTGTCTCTCCGCAATGATTTCGAGAGCAGCGCAGGTTGGTTTCGAAGGTATCGTCTTTATCGTTGGGCTTCACTTCAATCTCAAGAAAGTTTGGCTCACGCGGCATGAAACTCGGAGTGTTCAGCATTCATCTATTGTAGTCCTCTGCGAGCATAGAGCTAAGGACCAGGAACAAGTTAATTAACAAATAGCCGTGGAAACGGCGACCGCATCCCACCGCACACCATTGACTCAGAATGTTCCCTCCTTTAACCTTGAAAAGGTTTCAATGCAAGATCACAGCCTGCTAAAGCAGCGGTTGTGGGCTTCGCATATTTTTCTTCTCGGCGGCAAATCGCGCCCTTAGCTCAGTTGGATAGAGCGTCTGGCTACGAACCAGAAGGTCGGGAGTTCGAATCTCTCAGGGCGCACCATTCTGTTTTTGCTGATAATCTTGAGCTGACATCGCGGCCCCGTAGCTCAACTGGATAGAGCATCAGTCTTCGGAACTGAGGGTTGGGGGTTCGACTCCCTCCGGGGTCGCCAGAACACGCGCAGGTCTCTGATCAGATTCGGGAATTCGCCAGGCGGGTCCCGCTCACGCACAACACCAAGCGAAACCAGGGGTTCGTCCGGACACCGCTTCGCTCACTTTTTCGCTCACGTCGGCTAATCGGCTCAAAGTGCACTTGTGATTTTTGTTATCAACAGGACAAGGCAGAGTTCCTGCTAAAAGGTACTTTCCCAGTAAATCTTTCAGAGGTGCTGGCAATTAGTACCGGCTCTCCCTTTCTGCACTCTGTATGTTTTCAATGCTTTAGGAATGGCAAACGGGATGCAATGTTTTACGTCAGACGAAGTGGCGCGCAACGGGGCGCACTTAGGAATAACTTCGGCCAGAGGTTTTCTTGGGCGCCCCTTGCATATTTGACCCCCAGAACGGCCCCTCCCCTCTCCCGCTTAGGCCGTGGCGATTTTTTCCCGCACATCGAGACCTGCCCGGCGGAGCAAATTCACGACAACCGGCTCTTTAAATCGCGAAGCATCGTACTCTACGCGAACCGATTGGTCCTTCTCGTTGAAACGCAAACGCCTGATCCCATAAACCTCACGCACGCTATCGATGGCGCGCATAACGGCTTCGTTGGGTGAGTTGGCGTAGTGGTAAGAAACTTCCATGGTCGTCATTCTCGGTGAGTTCCTCCATGGGTAAGATACACCACGACCTCGGGGCGAATCTAAATCACGGGTACGCTAATCTACTTTAGAAACCAAGCTCCACTGGAGAACTTAAACTTTCGGCTTTTGGCTTTTGCCGG
>DATJHT010000066.1:0-21465 GCA_035493765.1 Terriglobales bacterium | reverse complement strand
GTTCAGCCGCAGTCCGAGAAAGAACTCTTCCTGCAGGGCCAAGTCTTGCGAAACAATGGTGGACTCACGAGCTTCGCCGGCGACGTACATTTCCAGCGCATCAGGATTCGAGAAACGAACTGCTCTATTTTCTGACTGAAGCATCGAATGCGCATCGACGCCAAATCCGAGATAAGGCTTTCGAGTCCAGTATTTTAAATTGTGTTTCGACTCTAATCCGGTGCGCGCAAAGTTCGAAATTTCGTATTGCTGGATTCCTGCCGCATTCAGCCGGTCGCATGCAATTTCGTAGAAATCGGCCGTCAGATCTTCGTCGGGAACAAAATGCGCGTGATATTTCTGTCCGCCCGCAATTAGTTCACGGCCCAATCGCGACTCTTCGTCCACCTCCAGCATGTACACGCTGGCATGAGGAACTCCGGTTCCGATCAATCGATTCAGCGACTCATCCCAACTCTCGCGTGTTTGATGAGGAAGGCCCGCAATCAGGTCTACATTGATGTTCGGGATTCCGGAGGCACGTAGCCGCGCGACATCGTCGAACACGATCTCGCAGGTATGCAGGCGACCGACAGATCGTGCTTCCTGATCCACAAACGATTGCACTCCCAGGCTTATCCGATTCACGCCGCAGCGCCGCAATCCCGTAATCATTTCCGGAGAAAGCGTGCCAGGCGCGCATTCCATGGTGACTTCCGCGCTGGGTAGCAAATCGAAATTTTGCCGAATGGTGACAAAAATTCGTTCCAGTTCTGTCACATTCAGAAGGGTAGGCGTGCCGCCGCCGAAATAAACCGAATCCACAGTACGTTCGAATGAAGCGCCCATTTGACCGGCAGTTCCAGGCGCGGTTCCGATTTCGGCACACACACGGTCAACGTACTTTTTAAAAACCGCACCTGAAAACACGTCCGAGGCGAAGTTGCAGTAGGTGCATTTGGTCCGGCAAAAGGGTATGGAAATGTACAATCCCAGCGGCATCTGTATTATTATCCCAGCTTCGGGCTGCTCGCTCCTGGCTTCTTAGGTGACTCGCTGCTTCGTAATCGTACGTGGAATTCAAACAATATGCTTCCTCGTGTGGTGATTACTGGTATGGGCGTTGTCAGCCCTAATGGAACCGGAAAGGAAGAGTTCTGCCGCGCGGTGCTCGCCGGCAAATCCGGCGTAAAGCGCATCTCGCGTTTCGATTCCTCCATGCTCTCCGTCCATATTGGCGGCGAAATTCCCGATTTCGATGAACTCGCGTGGGTGGATGCGCGCGAGCGCAAGCATGTTTCTCGCGTGGTTCCGCTTTGCATTGCCGCCACCACGGAAGCGGTCAACGATGCGGGTCTTGACTTCAAATCGATGACCATCGAGGAAAAACGCCAGGTCGGAATTATTCTCGGTACCGGCGGAGGAGCGCAGGAATTCTCAGAACAGATGTACCGACTCTGGCACAGCGGAAAAGAAAAGCAGGTGAGCCTGTTCTGCATTCCGAGCGGCACCATGGGAACCATTCCTAGCGAAATCAGCATGCGCTTCGGATTTCGCGGTTACAGTCACGTGGTGACTGCAGGCTGCACTTCCTCAACCGACGCCCTCGGTTACGCATATCAGCACATACAAGCCGGTGTGCAGCCGATGTTTGTTGCGGGCGGAGTGGATTCGCCGATCACCGAAGGCATTATCAAGGGCTACACCATGATTCGCGCGCTTACGCAATCATGGAACGACGAACCCGAGCGGGCATCACGGCCATTTTCAGCGGACCGCGACGGATTCGTTCTGGCCGAAGGCTCGTGGATGTTTGTGCTCGAGGAGTACGAACATGCAAAAGCGCGAAGTGCCAAGATCTACGCCGAGATTACCGGCTACGGCGCCACTTGCGAGGCCTTTCATCGCGTCCGTATGAGCGACTCTCCCGACGAACCGGCACGGGCAATCACCCTCGCGCTGGATGAAGCAGGAATTGCGCCAACCGACATCCAGTACGTTTCTCTGCACGGCACTTCGACGGAAATGAATGACCGCGTCGAGACCAAGGCGCTAAAGCATGCACTCGGGGAGCACGCTTACAAGATTCCGATGTCAGGGTTGAAATCGCAAATCGGACACGCGCAAGGCGCCTGCGGTTCAGCCAGCGTGGCGGCAACTCTGATTGCGATGGAGCACGGCCAGGTGCCGCCCACCATCAACCTTGACCATCCGGACCCGGAATGCGATCTGGATTACGTCACCGACATCGGTCGCAAGGCGCAGATCGAACATGCAGTTTGCAACTGTGTTGGATTTGGCTCGAAGAATTCGGCGCTGGTGCTTAAGAAGACGGCCTGAGCATTCGGCTGGTCTGTTTTTCGCATTTGTGATTAACTTCGCCTAATGCGCGGTCTGCTCGCAGCCCTTGTATTCGCTTCATCGGCTCTAGGCCAAGCCTATCCCTCAAACTACCCCTACCTCCTGCGGCTCGATCACTACACCTTCGAAGATCATTCCTGTGCTCTGCTGCAATCTTCGGGAGATTTCCATCTCGAAATTGATCATGGCGATCGGGTCAAGGTCTTTCAGGGCACGATTGGCGCCCATCAGCTCGATGAAATTAAGAACGACCTCAACCGTGACCCTCTCTTCAACCTTTCACAGCAGCAGATTGAGGAACCGATAATACGCAGCGGGCGGTATGACAAGCTACAAGTCACCGTCTTTCGTGGCGACGGCTGGCAGGACCTGTTTTTTCGTAGCAGCGACAGTCAGCGGGCATTCAAGCAGTCACTCCAGCCACTGGCGCACTGGCTCGACGATCTCCACAAAGTTCCTCATCGAGAACTGTCGGAAGACGCAGGCAAAAATAATTGTTTGCCGCGGAGTCCTATAGTCCTTCAAATACGGGGAAGACCACCGCACGATGAAGTTACCGCCAAAACCAGAGCGGATGTGCTTTCATCGAATCCGGCGCCACAGCCCACAGCTCCAGACCCACAAACCAGCTCGATGTCAGCAGCCGCTCCTACGCTGAATGCAACTATGCTCCGAATGCATCTTTTGGAAATAAAGAACGGAAACGCGCATGATCGCTGTGCCCTGGTGGTGCGAAGCGGAACATACAGGTTTGAAGAACGGATACAGAAGGGAGCGAAGCCAGTAGACACCGCAATCTTTTCAGGTCGCTTGAACTCCGACCAACTACAGCAACTACGTCAGATCATCAACGACCCCAATTTGGCAAAGATGCGGCATCGCGAGCATCGCGGAGGACGGTTTGTGCCGATTTTGGGGAACATGCTCGAGCTTTCAATATCGCGGCCGGAAGGAGAGCAGCAACTCGTGCTGTCCACAGCGTTCGATCATCCTCAACTTCCTGGCTTCTACGGAGGGGACGGGAGCCTGCAAAACGCTGAGCCACTGCTGAAGTTTCTGACTGAACATGTCGAGGGTCCACGGTCGGAACGGTTAAGCAAAGAAGCCCGTAACGGCTGTACTGAAGTCCCTTAGAGGGCTCTAAATAATCTTGCCGACCAGATCGTAATCGTGGGTTTCCGTGATCTGGCAGCGATAGAAATCGCCCGGAACGGGTTCGAGGCCGTCGGGAACATCAGCGATGTAGAGCTTTCCATCAATCTCGGGAGCGTGCATCGGTGTTCGGCCTTCGAGCAGCAAGTCGCTTTCTTCAGATGGCCCTTCCAGCAGGACATCAAACTCTTTGCCGCGTAGTGCTTTCTTCTTGCGCTTGCTGATCTGCTTTTGAATTTGCATCAGGTGCTTGCGCCGGCGCTCGATTTCAGGAAGCGGGAGTTTATCTTTGAGCGAATACGCGGTTGCGCCTTGCTGGTCGGAATATGCAAAGCTTCCCATCCAATCGAACTCTGCGGCGCGGACAAACTCACATAGCTCTTCGAATTCTACTTCCGTCTCGCCAGGAAAGCCGACAATAAACGACGTCCGCAGCGTCACGCCGGGAATGGTTTGCCTGGTTTTTTCAATCGTCCGAAGAAAGATTTCAGCGCTGCCTCCGCGCTTCATGCGCTTCAGCGTCGGAGCCGAAGCGTGCTGCAAAGGAACATCGAGGTAGGAGCATATCTTGTCGTTGGCGGCAATAGTTTCGAGCAGGTGGCTGGTAATCTTGTTGGGATACGCGTACAGGAACCGCACCCATCGCAGTTCTTCGATTCCCGCCAGTTTCTCAAGCAGGAGAGCAAGCCCGTCCTTCAGTCCAAAGTCTTCTCCGTAGCAGGTTGTGTCCTGGCCGATGAGTGTGATCTCACGAACGCCGGAATGGGCGAGACGTTCAGCTTCTGCGACCACCGATTCGAACCGCCGGGAGCGGAATTTTCCACGCAACTGCGGAATGATGCAGAAGCCGCAGGGATGATCGCAGCCCTCGGCAATTTTAATGTAAGCAGTTGACCGGGGCGTCGCTAGAATGCGCGGCGTGGCTTCGTCGTAAAGATAGTTCGGTAAATCCGCAATGGCGCCATCCCAACTGTCGCGAGAGAAGCGGCCTTGGCTGGCACGCAGGTCGCCTTCGGGACGTGAGGTGAGAATGCGAAACGGTGAGTCAATAGGAGCCGCAGGGGAGATTCCAGCTGCGGCAAGAATATTTTCGAGCTCACCCGTTCCGACTACCGCGTCCACTTCAGGAATGTTCTTCTGAATCTCTTCGCGAAAGCGCTCCACCAGGCAGCCGGCGACCACCAACTTCTTCGCCCGACCGGCTTTGTGCTTTGTCATTTCCAGAATCGTGTTAACTGACTCCTGCTGCGCACTTTCGATGAATGAACAGGTATTTACCACAATGACATCAGCATCTTCTGCGCGAGAAACGAGTTCGGCGCCGGACTGCGACAGCATGCCCATCATGACTTCGCTGTCCACCAGGTTTTTGGGACAGCCGAGGCTGACAAAACCTACTTTGGTAGCACCGGCTTTGGTTTTATCGGAGGTCAATACAGATAGGGATTTCAATGACATGCAATCCTCCGATTTTAACATCCATGCGCGTCCCGCCCCGCTTCGAGCCATAAACGGCAAAGGAGTGTTTGGCGCCGGATTGGGCGGTTACCTCGGGTACCTTCGCCCCGACGGCAGCCGGGGATATGCTCATCCAATGAGCGCCAGTGCTGGAACCGCCAAGAAATACACCTGCATGCAGTGCGAGATGATCGAATCCAAGTGCTTCTGCGAAAAGTACTGTTGCTTCTGCCAGAGCCAAATCGATGTACGTTTATGCCACGACGGTCTCTACTATTGTCCGCCGTGCCGCGAGGCCTGCGACTATAAAGTTTCCGACTAGATTCTCTTTCCTACCAGACAGTCTCACACCACGACAGTTTCCCGATATTCGCCAAATACCTGGCGCATTGCGTCTGCAATTTCGCCCACAGTCGCGTTTGCTTCGACCGCGGCAAGGATTCTCGGCATCAGATTGTCCCCGGAACGAGCCGAATCCTGAATCGCGGTGATTGCCTGTTTCCATGAACTCTCATTACGCTCAGCCCGCAATGCCCTCACGCGCTCGATCTGTTGCCGTTCCAGCTTTTCATTTATGCGCTGAATCGGGACCGGTTTGTCCTGCTCCTGCTCAAAGCGGTTTACGCCAACGACAATTGCTTCTCCGGCGTCAACCGCGCGTTGATACTCGTATGCAGCATTTTGGATCTCCTGCTGCACAAATCCACGCTCGATGGCCTTCAGCATTCCGCCCACAGCATCGATCTTCGCCAGATATGCCTTGGCATTTTTTTCTATTTCCTCTGTAAGGGACTCAACAAAATACGAGCCTGCGAGCGGATCGACCGTATTCGGGACCCCCGTTTCGTAGGCTACAACCTGCTGCGTCCGCAATGCGATGCGGGCCGCTTGTTCGGTGGGTAAAGACAATGCTTCATCGAAAGAGTTTGTATGCAGAGACTGCGTGCCCCCGAGCACAGCGGCCATTGCCTGAATCGCGGTGCGGACAATGTTGTTTTCCGGTTGCTGGGCGGTGAGCGTAGAACCGGCAGTCTGGGTATGAAAGCGCAACATCCAGGACCGCGGATTTTTAGCGCCGAACTTCTCCCGCATGATATGGGCCCACATTCGCCGAGCCGCACGGAACTTAGCTATCTCTTCCAAAAAGTCATTGTGCGCGTTGAAGAAAAACGAAAGGCGGGGAGCGAACACATCTATATCTAATCCCGCGTTAATTGCGGCCTGTACATAAGCGGCGCCATTGCCGAGCGTAAACGCGACTTCCTGCACGGCTGTCGCTCCCGCCTCGCGCATGTGGTATCCGGAGATTGAGATGGTGTTCCATTCGGGTAAGTTCTCATTCGTCCAGGCAAACAGATCGGTCACGATTCGCATCGCTGTCGGAACCGGATAAATGTAAGTGCCGCGGGCAATGTATTCCTTGAGGACATCGTTTTGGACGGTGCCGGAAAGCTTACTAATGTCAGCCCCTTTCCTCCGCGCTACAGCGACATAAAGCGCCAGGAGAATTGATGCCGTGGCATTAATCGTCATTGATGTAGAAATTTTTGTTAGATCGATTCCGTCGAAAAGCCGTTCCATATCCTCGATGGAATCAATCGCGACGCCGACCTTGCCAACTTCGCCGGCCGCCAAGGAATGGTCGGAATCAAATCCGATCTGAGTAGGGAGGTCGAAGGCGACGGACAAGCCGGTAGTTCCGTGCGCCAGCAGATAGCGATATCGCTTATTCGACTCGTCGGCATCGCCCATGCCCGCATATTGGCGCATGGTCCACAGTCGGCCCCGGTACATGGTGGGCTGGACGCCGCGTGCGTAAGGAAAATCGCCTGGGTACCCAACCTGCCGGTCGTAGTTCCAGTCGAGTAGTTCGGCCGGCGTGTACACAGGACGAATTGGAATTTTGGAAGAAGTCTGAGGATCTCTAAGGTCGTTTGATTTGTTTTTTTCCGACAAGGGGAGATTATGGTCGCTTTCGCGCTCTCCAGAATGAGGTTACCCCGAACCAACTGAACATCAGACAAAATCCCGTGGCAGCTGCAAGGTGAGCAGAGCTCCCTCGCCCGGAATGATAAGCAACATATTCACGTACCGCGGCCACCAGCCCAAGGCCCGCAAAAATAACGAAAACAAAGCCGGTTACTTCGAGCCACAGTTGCCGCAGAGTGCTGAAGAAGTGGCTCGCCGTGGCTCTGACGGCATTCAGCACTGCACCATAAGTCCGGGTGCGCTTTACCTGTTGGCCCGCAACTCGCGCCGCAATACCCAATTTTCGCGAAGTAGAGAGGTTCGCCATTGTTCTCGATTTTACCAACCTCAGGGGTTAAAATGGATGGGCGCCAGTCTTTTGCAGACGCGAGTTAACGGCCTGCATCTAACTGTGACGGGACTCCGGGGGATTCGTGGACCAGCAACTGAAGCAGTTGATGAAGGAACTGGGCGAAGCAATCAATGAATCGCTGGCCGACTCCGACCAGATTGCTGAAGTAGTATCCCGGATTAAAGAAGGCGGTTACGACATCTTTCTCGTTCTCGAAGCTACGATTGGTGTGAGCCGCCCCGGTGAAAAAGGCACTGATAAGAGTTCTCTTGTAACCACCCTTACCAGTAATCCCGAGTTGAAGATCAGCGACCAGGATCTCAAGTTCCTGAAGTCCCTGCGGATCAAGATAGAAGACGATGCGGCTTAGCCGATGATCTAGCCTGCTCTCGCCAGCTCTCGATTTAATTCTTGCTTCCAGCTAACGGGCAACAGTCTGTTTCTACCGCCGAATCCAAGCATTAACCATGGCGGAGAAGATGACAGAATCAAAGTTGAACACCACCGAGCAGGTTGCCAGCCTGTGGCAACTGGGCGGATTGAGTGCGTCGCAATTGGCCAGGAAAGTCTGGCGCGCATTTAACGACAATTTTCTCCTGGATCGATCCGCAGCCCTGGCCTTCAACTTCATTCTCGCGATTTTTCCGCTGCTACTGTTCCTTTTGGCAATACTGGGAATGTTCGCCTCGCGGGGCACTGCTTTGCGAACTAATCTCATGCAATATCTGTCGGAGGTACTCCCTCCGGCGGGATTTCAAGTCGTGAGCCACACGCTGGCTGAGGTGACCAAGAACGCTGGCGGCGGAAAAATCACGCTAGGTATCGTCCTCACGCTCTGGTTCGCTTCAGGTGGAATGACTTCCATGATCTCCGCCCTGAATGGCGCTTATGAAATCCGGGAAGCTCGTTCATGGTTTAAAGTTCGCGCGATTGCCGTAGGGTTGACAGTCGCGATCTCGATTCTAGTCATTTCAGCCTTGATTTCCGTTCTGGCCGGGAGTTACGCCGCAAATGTCGTTGGCACTCATTATGGGCTGGGACAGGCTGCGATCATTTCCTGGCGTGTCGGGGAAATCATGGTTGCTCTTCTTTTCGTTGCGCTTTCATTCTCTCTTATCTACTACTGGGGTCCTGATCTGCACGAACAGCACTGGTACTGGATTACGCCCGGTTCAGTGATCGGCGTACTGCTTTGGGTCGCGGCGTCGTTTGGTTTTCGCACGTACCTTCATTTTTTCAATTCGTACAGTAAAACTTATGGGTCTCTTGGTGCGGCCATCATTCTGCTGATGTGGCTGTATATCACTGGCCTGGCATTTCTGATCGGGGGCGAAGTCAATGCTCAAATTGAGCATGCAGCCGCACTGAGGGGGCATCCAGAGGCCAAAGCTCCTGGAGAAAAGAAAGCAGCGTAGAGCGGCAGCGTACTATGGATTGCCGCAGGTCGAAGCCAGCAGATCGCAAATGTTCCCGCTTTGAGCTTCGCGCGCGGTCTGGGCGGGTCCGTTCAGCGTTCCGAGCGCCCAATTCCACTGAATGAACCGCAGGATAGAAACGAAATCCATCTGTTGCGATGAAACGTAGCCGGTTTTTGCGAAAGGCGAGATCATGATCACCGGCACCCTGGCTCCGAGTCCTAAAGTTCCACTTAACTGCGGAGGCGCGACGTGGTCATACCATCCGCCGCTCTCATCCCACACCACCATAACGGCCGTGCTGCCCCAGAGATTCGAGCTCTTCACGGCCTGGACGAAGCTGTCCAGCCATTCAATACTATCGGCGATGCTGCCTTGACCAGGGTGCATGCTGTGACTGGGCGATGGCTGAACCCACATCACTGAAGGCAGCGTTCCCGACGAGAGCATGGTATTAAAGCCAGCCATGGTGAAAGTCTGGACATTGGCCGAGTTTGCCGTGGTCTGAAAATATTGAAAGGGATTTTCCTGTGGCACGTAGTGAGTGCAAGTCCCATTTTGCTCATTTGAAAAAAATTCTTGGTAGAAACCCCACGAAATATTTCGTGCTGAGAGTTGATCGCCCACGTTGGTGAAGGTGAGCGGCGGAGTTACATTGGCGCCGCTTCCCTGGTTCTTCTGGAACAAACCTGCCGTACAGGCGTCGAGTTGCGGATAACCGTAAGGATCCGCTCCGGTGCCAGTATCGCCTGCCGTCATGTAAAGCATGTTGCTGGGTTCACTCGCCATGGCCGCGGCAAAGAAGTTGTCAGCAATTGCATACTGCTGCGCGTAGTTCCACAACGTGTCTACTCCGAATTGCTGCCCGTCGGCAGTAGTTCCTATGCTGGTGTTGTCGTAGTAGTCCATGGAGGTATCGCCATTCTCAAGGGCGTACTTGTCCATCTTTCCGGAATCGTAGGCGATTTGGTAGCTGGTCGCGGTGTGGTTGAGGTCGGCGGGACTCAGATCGCTCAGCAACTTCGGGGAAATCGTGTTACCAGCTTGATCTTTCTGGTGGTAGCTGGGAAGTGAGGAGTCCAGGCCATTAACCCCGGGAAATTTTCCGAAAAGGTGGTCGAACGAACTATTCTGCATGACCACAATCATCAGGTGCTTGATCGCCGACCGAGGAACTTGTGCTGATTGCACTGGGGGAGGCTGGGTGCTATTACCTGGGGCAGAGCTGCCGCCGCCACAACCCCAGAGAATCAAACAGAAACAAAGAAGACCGCCCGTTTTTCTGAAGGCTGATTGATTCATGCTTGCTCCGATAGAGGCTAGGCTTCGATGTGATTGAGCCGTTGAGAGTTGCTCACTTTCACAATGGTTTATTCCAATTTTTAATTCACTAGTACATGGGTACCTAACGCCATTACCTCTCGGGCTACGTGAGCTTGTGATCATGAGGTAGCCTCGCCTCGGCTGCTTTCGCTTTGCGCAACTCTGTCGTAATCTCTTATGCCTATGGACCTCAAACATCGCAGCCGTCTAATCACTGAGGGACGCGAGCGTGCCGGCGCGCGCTCAATGTTCAAAGCGATCGGTTTTACCGGCGAAGATCTGAGCAAGCCTTTGATCGGCGTGGCTAACACCTGGATTGAAACCATGCCGTGCAACTTTCATTTGCGGCGACTCGCCGCCAAAGTGAAAGAAGGTGTGCGCGCCGCCGGCGGCACCCCCATGGAATTCAACACCATCGCCATCAGTGACGGCGAAACTATGGGTACTGAGGGCATGAAAGCGTCGCTTGTAAGCCGCGAGGTTATCGCGGACTCGATTGAACTGGTCTGTCGGGGGCAGTTATTTGACGCGGTTGTTTGCGTGGTTGGCTGCGACAAGACGATACCCGCTGCTGCAATGGCGCTGGCGAGATTAGATTTGCCAGGTCTGATTCTTTACGGCGGCACCATCGCCGCGGGTACTTTCCGCGGAAAAGATGTCACCATTCAGGATGTTTACGAGGCCATTGGCGCGAACCTGGCAGGAAAAATAAGTGATTCGGATCTCACGGAACTTGAAAATGCCGCCTGCCCGGGCGCGGGCGCGTGCGGCGGCCAATACACTGCGAACACGATGTCAACCGTAATGGAGATGCTTGGTATCTCCCCAATGGGTTTCAACAGCGTCCCGGCAGTCGATCCGCACAAGGACGACGTTTCATTTCGCTGTGGTGCGATAGTCATGGAACTTTTAAAGAAAGGCACCAAGGCAAGGGACATTCTGACTCGTCCCGCTCTCGAAAACGCAATCGCGGGTGTCGCCGCCAGTGGCGGTTCAACCAATTCGGTGCTCCACCTGCTCGCGATTGCCCGCGAAGCGGAGGTACGCCTCGATATTGACGACTTTCAGAAAATCAGCGAGCGTACGCCGTTGCTGTGCGACCTGAAGCCGTTTGGTCGTTACGTCGCCGCGGACATGCACCGCGCCGGAGGGATACGTCTGCTGGCAAACCGGCTGCTTCAAGGCAAGAAGCTGAACGAGTCGGCAATGACTGTAACCGGCAAAACTATTGGGGAAGAAGCTGCGGCCGCGGTGGAAACCCCGGACCAGGAAGTAATTGCCCCGCTCGACAGACCTTTGAAGGCCACTGGGGGTTTAGTAATCCTGCATGGAAACCTGGCTCCCGAAGGCTGCGTGGCAAAAATCAGCGGACACGAACGCCTGAGCCATCGCGGACCTGCTCGAGTTTTCGAGTCCGAAGAAGAAGCAATGGATGCTGTCAAGGGTAAGCGGGTCAAAGACGGCGACGTAGTCGTCATTCGTAACGAAGGTCCTAAGGGCGGCCCCGGTATGCGAGAGATGCTGGCCGTGACCAGCGCGATTGTGGGCGAAGGTTTAGGGGGATCGGTTGCGCTTTTAACGGATGGCCGATTCAGCGGGGCCACCCGTGGCCTGATGATCGGGCACGTTTCTCCTGAAGCTGCCCTGGGCGGCCCGATTGCTGCTATTCGCGAGGGTGATGTCGTCCGAATTGACGTCAACCAGCGACTATTGGAAGTTGAGATCAGCGACGCCGAAATCAAGCAACGGATGTTGCAATGGCAGCCGCGCAAACCGATTTATCCGACAGGTGTTTTCGGCAAATATGCTTCGCTGGTGGCGTCAGCGTCTGAAGGCGCGGTTACACGGCCGCAGGCGACACGAAGATAGGTCCGAGTCGCGTGCGCTGAGGTAAGGGTGCCCCTTCTTCTGTATTTACCGTTTATTTACCAAAACCGGTTTACAATCCCGCGCGCATCCAAGTAAGGTGGGCTTAGGTAGGTTACCGGTTCTGTGGGTAGGATTCTGTCATTTCGCGGGCTTGGGTCCGCATTCATAGCCTTCTGTCTTTGCGGCACAGTGGTGCGCGCGCAGAGCAAGGACCAGCTCGCGCCGACGCTGTCGAGCGCACATCGTGCGTTTTCAGTATTCACACCGCGCGGCCATTCTCCCCTGCAGGATTCGGCCCGTGCGCGGGCGATCGATTCTATTCCCACATTTTCGGGTGAGTTTCGTGTGAACGGCATCGGCCCCACCGGCGCTGCACAACACCGATGGTTTTACACCATGGCGGGCGCACAGCCCGAAAGAGGAGGAACATCCACTTTCGATGCGCCTATCATTCCTGTGTCACTCGATTTGCTCGACTATGACGGGTCCGTTCGCGTAGTGAATGGTCGCGTGCTGCACTATTCCGTGCAGCCGTTCGTAAACGGGGTTGTCAATTCGCCGATCTTTCAGAATACCGAGTATTCCAGCAGCGACGTCCTCACACAATTCGGCGACGCCGTGCAGCGGGCAGAGTTCTACAACGTCATGCAGCCCGACTGGCACACCTTGCTTCGGCCCCTCGTAAAGACAGAACGCAATATCGGCATACCTCGCGGATCCTATTTCTTCGCGCTCAACAACGACGGCACCTGCTGCGCCTTCGTCCTGGTGGACATGAATGTTTTTTCCAGGCTGCTTTTTCCAGCGACACCAAACGACACCACCAGTCCGGTCGGTGCCGCCGAACATTCCGGAGAAATTACGCCGCAATCGATTTCCACATTCCTGTTTCCGAATACTTATCTTTATCTGAATAAAAATCCGAATCATTGCTGCATTCTCGGCTTCCATACCTACGATTTTGAACCGGGTAACTCTGAAAATGGTTTTCGAGAAAAGCGGTACGTTCTGAACTTTGCAAGCTGGATCAGTCCCGGCCTCTTCGGTCCCGGATTCGAAGATGTGACCGCTCTGAGTCATGAAATCGTTGAAAGCTTGAACGATCCTTTTGTCGGCAGTGATGGCGTGCACGGCATTACGCCGTGGTGGCTCTCGATAAATGGGAATTGTCAGAATGATCTGGAGGTTGGCGACGTAATCGAAGGCCTACCCGATGCGACCGTCGCGATTAAAACCGCAGGAACGACTTATCACCCGCAAAATGCGGCCCTGCTGCAGTGGTTCGAGTTTCAGTCGCCTTCGACCGCGATTGGCGGAGCTTACAGCTATCCCGATGAGAACGTGCTGACGTCCCTGTCGGCTTCGCAACGCATGAAGTGCCGCTGACGGTGACATCGATATGGCTGAGTTCTCGCCAAAAATTATTAAAAGGAAAACCTGACCTGTAGATCGACTCGCCGGTTGGCCGAGGCTGAGGCGAAAGGTCCGCCTCCAACGCTGATTGCCTCGCCAAAACGCGGCGAACTCAGGTTGCCGATCGGGTTTCCAGGATTGAAGGTATTAAAGAGATTACGCACGGAGATACTGAATGTCAGATTATAGAGGTGATTGACTGCGCCCCCTGGCCCTCTGAAGAAGACATTCCCTCCGTTCCCGCTGAGACCACCTGGTCCTAGCCCCCCTCCATGTCCATGGTGACCGCCGAGCGCCCCGCCGGCCGGACCACCTTTGGTCTCTGGTCCGAAACCGATGGTCTTGCTCATTCGCAAATTGAATGTTGTATTCGACGGGCCGGTGCAGTAGTTCACCGGCGCCTCTCCAAAAGCAGTAACGCTCGTCGCAAAGTCTGCCCTCGTGGTGCAAACAGCATTTTCGTTTGCACTCACGAACGAAGGGCGATCATTGAAAATGGAGTCGCCATTATTATCCTGACCGGTCGTGAGGTTGTACGGCTGACCAGAGTTGATAATGATGAACGGGCTCAGTGAAAACGCATACGGAAGTGTGATATTGCCGCCGATGAACGCCCGATGACGCACGTCGAATGCCGCGCGGCCATAGTCCGCCAGCGGGTCGAACTGGTTGGACAGAAAACTTGCCGAACTGGTGCCTCCACTGCTGAAGAAGCCGCCGGCGCTGCCTCCTGAACTTGCATTGCTGTTCGCGTAATTGAGCGTGTAAAAACCGAAAAGCGATAACCTCTTACCAGTGCTTACTCGAATATTAGCAATCAGTTGGTTTTGACGAAAAATTCCGCCGGAACCGTACTGATAGATGTTGTCGTTGTTGTACAACGTCGCTTGCGGCCTCGCGCCATTCAGCCAGGGGGCTGGCGCGTTCACGTTGTCTATATAGAAGGCGTGCTCGCCGCGCGAATTCAAGTAAGTCACAGAAAATGTCGCTGTTTTGGTAATTTGGCGCTCAATGCTCGCCGCGCTCTGGATAGTGTAGGGTGCACGCAGGTTCGGTGAAATCTGATACACAGTCGGTGACCCAATCGCCGCTAGTTGGCTGAAGCTAGGAATTCCACTTCCGTCTGCGGAAAAGAATTGAGGCGCCGCAACCACGGCTTTTTGCTGCGTCACTCCGTCCAGCAGATCAGCTTGCTCGACCAGGTTGTACCCGAAACGGTCATAAAAGATTCCGAACCCTCCACGCAAAACTGTCTTCGGCGCCGACTTTCCGTTGCTTCCCAGCCCCCAGGCAATGCCGATCCGCGGCGCAAAGTCGGCGTGGTCGTGAATATTATTTTGCGATTCAAAGCGGAGGCCGTATGTCACTGACAAATTCGGCTTCAGGCGCCATTCGTCCTCGGCATAAAGCCCGGCGTCAAACCAGCCGACGCTGACCCGCGGAGCGCCGGTCGAAATCGAAAACTGCGACGGGCAGTTCAATGGATTGTAGTTCGCGCCCGACTGACAGAGGCCGTGCGAGGCGTTTTGGTACGCCTGCAGCGCCGCTAAACGGGTTCCATCCGGGGATGAAAACACAAACGTGCCATTGAAATTTGCGTCCGTAGATTCGGACGAAGTAATCCCGCGCAGGCGTGCTCCGAACTTGATCAGGTGTCTGCCGCGAGTTACTGAGGTGTAGTTTTGGAACTCGTAATTGTCCTGAGTCGTGCGCACCAGACCCTCCGTACTTTCCCCCGTGGTAAACGAGGATTGCACGTTGATGAAAGGCCCGGTCCCAATAGGCAGTTGATGATTGGTTTCGCGCTGGAACTGGAAGCGGCTTTCGTTTACTACGTTTGGCCCCAGGATCTGGGTATCGCTGATTTGCAGCGTGTGTTCGGTTTCGTTCAGGTCATAGCCGACCGATGGCAAGGAGAATGAACCGAGACCGCCATTCTGTTCACTCTCGTGTGTGAGCTGGTATCGTGCGGTCAGGGTGTTAGTCGGAGTCAACTGAAAGTCGATGCGCGGGCTGATACTGGTGCGCGTGCGGGGATTGGCGATTGACTGGTTGAGCAGCGCAGGCTGAAATCCGGCAGGTAAAGGATAGGGAAGCTGTGCCGGATCAATGGCTGCGATAGCTGAAAAGTCATTCATGTTCCGGCGCGACGCATCGATAAAAAAAGACGCTTTCTTGTTGATCGGGCCACCGAAGTTGCCGTCGAAAATCTCGGAGTTGTAATCCGGCTTTACGGGGACATAGGGATTTCGCGAGTTCAACACCGAGTTGCTATCATTGAAGAAAAACTGGCCGTGAAATTTGTCGCTGCCCGGCTTGGTGAATATCTCGATGCGGCCATAGCCGAGCTTGTCGTACTGCGCCGAGAACGGATTCTGATTGATTCGAATTTCTCTGATCGCTGATTTCGGCGGGAGCTGCCCGCCAGTGAATCCATCGATGTAAATCTGCCCGCCGTTAGGGCCGGCTGAGGGCCCGGCGAGCGCCTGTAATTCTGATTGCAACTCGTCCGGATCATCTGACAGCGCCTCAAGGTCTTTTCCCTTGATGATGAGCGCGCCGGCATTTGAGTCTGAGCTGACGTCAAGTTGCGGCTGTCCTTCTTCACCGTTAACGTTGACCTTTTCTTCCTGCGCCTTGACTTGAAGAGTGACGTCGAGAGTCTGGGATTGTCCGGGCCCGAGCGCCACGTTGGATCTACTGAAGTTGGCGAAGCCCTTTGCGGTCGCGGATACGTTGTACGATCCTGCAGGCAAAGATTGAATCTGATAGCCGCCGAGCTGGTCAGTGGTCGCAATCGCGCGCGTACCGCTGCCAGTGCTGAGAGTCACCGTCGCCTGAGGAATAACGGCGCCCGTCTGGTCGGTTACCTTTCCGCTTAGGGTGGCGGTTGGGGCTTGCGCAAACGCCGACCATGAAAGCAGGGCCAAAACGATGTTACAAAGTATTCTCATTTTTGATCTTGCGGCTCCCGAAAGCCTACTGCGCTGACCCCTCTCCTCCTGCGCCGCTAGGTTCGCCCAGGTTCCATGGAGAAAGAATTGTGGCTGCACTCGTGCCCGCGGGAGCGGCGCTCAGAATTGGCTCGACGCCAGAAAGTAGGGTGATCGCCGTCGGCTCTGATTTCGCGCTTCCGGGCGTTGCCACCAGCATGACCGCATCGCCTTTGTTCAATTCCGATATTGACAGCGCAGGCATGCGGGCCAGCATTTGCTGAAAATCGGGAGGGCCGCCGTTGCTCCGCCATCCCCCGCCGTGTCCGCGCATTCCCGTACCATCATGCGATTCGCCCCGGGCGCCCGCGGCTCTTGCCTCTGAATCGCTTCCGCTTGGCGCTTCGTCCGCGCCTCGCCAGTTTCCATGGCCACCGCCACCTGATCTCTGCCCAGCTTCTTGTGGCCCAGCGCCAGTGCCCTGAGCACTTCCGGGCGCACCTCCTTTCAATCTCACGGCAATACCCATGGCAACAAACTGAGGAAGCTTGCGCAGCAGCGAATCTGGGCCAATTTTTATCGTTACCGGCTTTTTGGTTGCGAGGTCGCTAATGGTGACCCTTCCATTTGCGGCATCGGTCGAGATAACTGTTCCGGCTATTTCCCGGAACGAGCCTGAAACAATGGCTTGCGCCGTAAATTCCGTGTCGTCCGCATTCTTCGTACCCCGTGCGCGCAGCTGATCACCAGGCTTTATTTGATCCAAGCTCCCGGGTTTGGCGTCGTCGAACTTGACCGAGTCGGGCGAATACCGCTTGATCTCTGCGCCGGAGGCCACATGCACTATGACTGGCTTGCCGCCTGCCAACGGCGAATTCGCGACTGTAATCGTCCCAGCTGGCACATTCACGTCCTTGACAATACCGCCTACACCTCTTCGCCATTCATCGCGTTCGGACTGCTGCCGCTGCGCAATGTCCCCTTGTTTCATCACAATGGCAACTGAGGCGATCAATGCGCCGGCATCGCCGGTCTGCCCCCGCGCCGCCACTCGATCTCCCACCTGGATCTCAGAGATTGGGATCGGAGTCGCAGTCTTTAAATCATTTTGTCCCGGGATGGCGCGAACGATGCGCGCGGAATCGGCGAAGGTTACGGTCGTATCGGCGCCGCTGTCCGTCGTCAGCACCACAGAGCTTGCAGTGATCGACTTCACGGTTCCCACGACTTTTGAAGGGGGGGCTTGGGCGAAAACGGAAACGGCCACCAGCAGATACGCAAAGAACAAGACGAGAAATACTTTCGTTACAGTTCCACGCCGCAGATTGTGAGGGTTCCCGCGCATACTTTCCCTTTTCAATTCAAACACGCGCTTGAAAGCGGAACGCGTAAAGAATTGTCAAATCAGGGTAAAGCTGCGAAGTGATTTCTGACAAACTACCGCAGGAGAAATGCCGTGGCCATGATCTAAATAGAGTTCGTTCGAAAGGAACAGAACCTGCGCGAGCTATCTCGATGTCGCGGCTTCCATTTCGAGCAACTTCTGCTTGCGCTTGACGCCCCATCGATATCCGCCCATATCTCCGTTCGATCTGACAATGCGATGACACGGGATCGCAATCGCTACCGGATTACTTGCGCATGCGCGCGCGACCGCGCGTATCGCGGTAGGCTGCTTGATGGCTTTGGCCACGTCGGAATAGGAACGGGTCTTTCCGAACTCGATAGATTGCAGACAGGACCACACTCGCCGCTGAAATGCAGTCGCTTGAATATCGAGCGGCAGTGCCGCCGCAACCTCAAGGCCGCTCATGTGACGGATCAGCGTCTGGACGGTGCCAGCAAGTCCCTTATCGTCCCGTTGACGAATAGCGAACGGGAATTCTTGCCTGAGTCCTTGCTCAAGTTCGTCATCCGAGGCGGAGAACTGAATGCTGCAAATTCCTTTGTCGGTTCTCGCAATGAGAATTCGCCCGAGCGGTGAGTCGGCACAGGTGTATCTGATGGGCGCCGCAATTGCACCCCGGCGATATTTGGCTGGCTCCATGCCAAGTTCGGAGGCAGTGCGCGCATACAATCGGCTGGTCGAGCTGTAGCCAGCTTCGTGCATAGCGCGGGTGACCGACTGTCCGGCTTTAAGCTTCTGCCGGAAGCCGCGCATGCGGCACGAATCGGCATACTCTTTCGGTGTAATGCCCAATTCCGACTTGAATGTGCGTTGCAAATGAAACGGGCTCTGTCGAAATTCTGCGCCCAGGTGCGCCAATGTGACCGGCTCATCCAAATGCTGCTCGATGTAGCGACAGACTGCTTTTACCATTTCTTGCCGCGGATTCCCGCTCACGACTTTAGGACGGCAGCGCAGGCAAGCTCGAAATCCGGCGCTCTCCGCCTCCTGAGGTCGCTGGAAAAACGCGACGTTCTCCCGGCGCGGCCTTCGCGACGGACAGGACGGCCGGCAATAAACCCCGGTCGAGGACACGGCAAACACAAATTTGCCATCGCTCGAGCCATCGCGATCCAACACCGCCTGCCATCGGGAATCATCGGTTATAGCGGCCATTTCAAATTGCCTTGTATCTGTTGGGTCCTGGTTTCGGAAGCTCAGTATCGCACTGTTCATGAGCAAAAGATTATGCCCGAGCCTGAATCTGTGCTATCCGTATCTTGCGGTCAAAGTGATTTTTCCGGCTCCAGATCTCGCAGCTGCAACCTGCGGTACTAAGTAAGCTGGGAAAAGGCCGTTAACCGCAAACAACGCGAAGCGGCACAAAATTCGGGTTTGAACCGTAGGGGTCTTGTGGGCAACTTAGAACCAAAAGAAGTGGAGAGCCAAAGCACTATCGTAGCGCACCAGGTCTCCTCTCCTATCGAATTACGCGCGCACAATCCGGCGCCGGAATGGCTGGCTGCTACGCCCATCCGCTTTTCGGCGGATTGGCGAGGCCAGAATCCGGATCCGGATCTCGAGACAGAAGTCCGACTCTTGTGGTCTCAGTCAGTTCTTTATTTGCGATTTACCTGCCGCTATCGCGAACTCTTCGTCTTCGACGACTCCGACCCGAACGGCCGACGAGACCAACTCTGGGAGCGCGACGTTGTGGAAGCCTTCCTGCAGCCACCTGATTCGGTGGCCAAATCTGACATACCACTCTCGACTTCGCGATACCGCGCCTTCTACAAAGAATTCGAAGTTGCACCAAATGGGCTGTGGCTTGATCTTGATATCTCGCCATCCGGTCTTACCGACTTGAAAAGCGGACTGACACGCTCAGTTCATATTGAAGAAACAAAGAAAACCTGGGCGTCAGAGCTTGCTATTCCGATGACCACTCTCACCGCACGTTTCGATCCCGCATCACCCTGGCGTGCTAATTTCTTTTGCGTGGAAGGAAGGACGGAGCCTCGCAAATATATGGCGTGGCAGCCAACGCAGACGGGTCAACCAGATTTCCATGTACCAGAGGCGTTTGGGACTCTACGATTCGAGCCCTAGTTCATCGGCGTCTGTAGCGGTCCGAAAACCTGCGGAATTCCTGATCTCCGCCGCAACTCTCCCAGCAATGCCTGTGCGGCGTTCTGATAGGTTTTACTCGGGTCGGTGGGGTCGGCCCATACCGCGTCATAAACCACCTGCGCAGCCTCAGTAATGTCGATATGCATGGCGGCCTCAAGAACATCGACGCGCTCCTGCAAACGGTCGTAGCAATCCTGACAAACGGTGGCAGGCTGGGGAGAGCTGGCGTGGTTTTCAGCGTGACTACAGTGCATCGCCGGAGCCACAAGGTCCGGGGGTAGCGGTGACGCATTCATCTGTGCATTGAATTCCTGAAGAAAACGTTCCCGCTCCGCTTCAAGCTGCTTTGGATCGGGCATCTGCTCTGCGGGAGCTACCTGCGCCAGAGGCTCGACCGGAGACACACGTTGCGGGGACTTGCAGACGGGGCAAGCTGCCAGATCGGCCGCGTAATAAGTCTTGCAGTGCGCGCAGGGCATGCCATATCCAATTTGTTTTGGCGTCGACGAGGAGTTTGCCAAAACACTGCGCTGTTCCGCCATGCGGCCGTCACGCTCTCGCGCCGGCGCCACGCCATATCCGCTGCCCGAACCATTCGATAAGTTCATATATCCTCGTGCAAACCCAAATTTGGATTCGACCGCCGATAAACTGCTAACGCTTTTCCGAAATGCTGCTCGATTTCATCAGCCGCCGCAATTCTTCTTTGCGCGCGTTATAGAGCTGCTTGTCAGGATCGAGCCGGGTAGCAATATCCATCTCCGCCAGCGCTTCGCTATCGCGCCCCAGGCTCATCAGGCACGCAGCCAGCGCGAAGTGGTGATCAGCCGATGGCTCCAGGCGCACCGCCTCCTGAAACTCCTTTAGCGCATTGGGCATCTGCCGCAGATCGAGCAGTGCCGTACCCAGGTAGTAGTGTGACGACGCAGAATTTGGATCAAGTTCCACCGCAATCCGCAGTTCGCGCTCGGCTTCCTTCAACTGATCGGAAAGAAGTAATAACTGCCCCAAGGCCCGGTGTTCGCCGGCATTGCTCGGATTCTGCTCTACCGCCAATTTCAATTGACTGGCGGCCTGCGAATATTCGTTCTTGGCCATGTAAGCCCGTGCCAGAGAATCATGTCCACGCCGCCAATCTGGACGATCCTGGAACAATTTGTTGTACTCGCCGATGGCAAGGTTGTAGTCGCCCTTGCGGTAATAAACCCCGGCAAGATTCTCTTGGACGGTGGGGTCGTGAGGCGCCAGGCTCCGGGCTAAATTCAGTTCGGTGATGGCATCTGCGTACCGCCCCTGCTCTCCTAGCAACGCTCCCAAGGTGCTGTGCGCCTGCCAGTGTTGCGGCTTCAGCACGACGGCTTTGCGAAGAAACGTAATCGCGTCCTGGACCGAGCCTTGGTCGCGAACGGCGACGGCCATCTCGTAATACACATCGGCATTTTGGGGGTCTCGGTTCAGTGATTCCTGAAAAGCGTTGATCGCCGCCGGGTACTGATGGTTTGCATAATGACCGAGGCCGAGCATGCGGTATGCGCCTGCATCGTCGAAATCCATGCTGAGCGCCGTGCGCGCCTCGCCAATGGCGTTATCACCGTCATCGGCTTCATAGAACGTCAATGCCAGCCGGTTATGGACCTCAGCAAAGCCCGGTTCTAAGCGCTTGGAATCGGTGTAATGGTCAAAGGCAGCGTCCCAGTCCCCGCGCTGTTGCTCGATATATCCAAG
>DATJHT010000065.1:0-23981 GCA_035493765.1 Terriglobales bacterium | reverse complement strand
TCGCATGGAACCAGCTTTCGCCCGCCGAGCGCTCGGATTGCGGAATCTTCGCGCAGGACTATGGGCAGGCTGGCGCCATCGATTTCCTTGGCCCACGCTATGGGCTGCCACCATCGCTCAGCGGACATCAGACGTGGTTTTTGTGGGGGCCACGCGGGTACTCCGGTAATTGCATGATCGTGCTTGACGATAGCCGCCAAAACCTGGAAGCACTTTGGAAGAACGTGCAGTATGTCGGAACGTCAGCGGATAATCCTTATGCGTTGGAAAAGCAGATTGATGTGTTTATCTGCCGCGGCTCGAAATTCGGAAGCTGGGCAGGACTCTGGCCGAACTTGAAACGGTGGCGTTAGGCGCAATTGCAGTCTTTGCTACCCGTGCTTTGCTCCTGTCGCAGAGGTGTTTTCGTCTGCCACCTGCGCCAGCGGGAGCCTGAACCAGAACATGGCGCCGTGACCGAGGTCGCTGGTGACGCCCACCTGACCTCCATGGTTCAAGACGATGTGCTTGACGATGGCAAGACCCAGGCCGGTCCCGCCCGCTTCCCGCGATCGCGTCTTGTCCACGCGGTAAAAGCGCTCAAACAGGCGGGCGAGATGTTCAGAGGGAATACCCGGACCAAAATCGCGGACGAAGAATTCGACATCCGCGGCCCGCTCAACTGCGCCAATCTCGATGGTTTTGGTTCCTGACCCATATTTCAGTGCGTTGTCAATCAAATTTGCAAAGACCTGGTGAACTGCGTCGCGGTCGGCGTAAACCAAACTGTCTGGCGACTTCGCAATTTTGACGGTCAAACCTTTGACACGCGCAACCTCGTTAAACGAAATCTGCGCATCGCGTAGAAGGTCATGGGCGGGTACGGGCGCCTGCTCCAGCGGGTCTTCACCGGATTCAACGCGCGCCAGTGTCAAAAGGTCTTCGGTAAGACGGCTCATGCGCTGAGCGTTGCGGCGAATAATTTCCAGAAATTCGCGCGTCTTAGATTCCAAAGGTTCATCGAGCAGCGTTTCGGCGTAGCCGAGAAGGGAAGTGAGCGGGGTTCGCAATTCGTGAGAGACATTGGCGATGAAGTCGCGGCGGGTGCGCTCGACGCGAGCAATCTCGGTGCTGTCGCGCAACACGCAAACGGCGCCGCCGTCCGGCAAGGGTGCTCCGGTCATGCCATATGTGTGTCCTGGGGCGACCGAGTACAGGGTGGCATTCTGAGGCTTTTGATGTTCGAGGACAGCCGCAACCACCCGCAGGAAATCGGGGTCGCGAACGGCGCGAATCAGAGGTGTACCCACCGCTATCACACCGGTGGAAAGGCGCTTCATCGCGCCGTTGAACCAGGCGATCTCGCGGTCAGGAGAGACCGCGACCACAGCGTCTTCCATGCTGTTGAGGAGGGTTTCCAGTTGCTGGCGACTGGTGTCAAGATTGCGAAAGTTTTTCTCAATCTGCCGCGCGGTTTTATCGAGCGCGGCTGCAAGTGTGGAGATTTCGTCGCTGCCGGTCTCGGGCAGGCGTGCGGCAAAATTTCCTGCGGCTACCTCCTGGGCAAAGGCGACCATGCGGCGCAGCCGGCGAGAGATACTCTCGGCGGCAATCAGGGCCAAAATGAATCCGGCAGCCAGGGCAAAGGCAGATGCCTCAAGCAGCTCGAGTCGCACTCTGCGAATGTCGGCGCGAATCGAAGCCAGAGGATAGGCCAGACGCACGGCTCCGAATGAAGCAGGGGCCGCCACGTAGCGAAACTCAATGCCAAGAGTGTGACTGGTGCGACTGTTGCTCCCAAGGTGTCCGTTCAGCGCGGCTATAAATTCAGGTCGGGTTGCGTGGTTCTCCATTTCCTCGCTATTAGCTCCTGAATCCGCGAGCACCTTGCCGGAGCGGTCGATGATGGTGGCGCGGGCCCGTGCTGCTGCGGCCACTTCATTGGCCAATTGTTGAAAAGGGATTGATCCGGTTTCGCGGTTGGCGCGGCCAGCAAACATCTGGACTTTATCTTCAAGATCGCGCTGAAGCTGCGCGGAGAGCGAGGCTTCCCAACTACGGCGCACGAGCAGGTCCAACGCGGCAGTGGAGACCCCCACTACGGCGATGATCAGCAGGAAGAGTTTTAGAAATATTCGCTTCCGCATAGAGGAGCTTACAACCGCAAAACGCAGAGTTAATAGCCGTCAGCCCGCGGTTAGCAGATCACTTGCGGACTTCGAACATATATCCGGCGCCGCGCACCGTATGGATGTGGCGAGGCTTTTCCGCGTCACGCTCTATTTTCTCCCGTAAGCGCCGAATATACACGTCAACAATTCGAGGGGTAACGAAGGCGGTATCGTGCCAGACGGCGTCGAGCAAGGCCTTGCGCGTGAACACGCGGCCAGGGTGGGAAGCGAGAAACTCAATCAGGCGGAACTCGGTGGCGGTGGTGACGGTGGGTTCGTTGCGAACCGTGAGCCGCATGGCCGCGGTGTCAATTACAAGATCACCGGCGCGAACGATCTCTTTTTTAAATGGAGTATCAAAGCGCCGCAGTACGGCCTTCACCCGAGCGACTACTTCTTTCGGGCTGAAGGGTTTGGTGATGTAGTCGTCGGCGCCGATTTCAAAGCCGCGCAGGCGGTCGGGTTCGGATGTACGCGCGGTGACGAAAACGATAGGGACTCCGGCGAGCGCCGAATTGTTACGGATGGATTTGGCGACATCGAGGCCGCTGTTGCCGGGAACCATAATGTCCAAAATGACGAGCGCGGGACGGCGCGCATGCATTTCATCCAGAAAGCCGGCGGTGGTAGGAAACCAGGAAACGCCATAGCCCGCAGGTTGCAAGTGATGCTTGAGCAGGCCAGCAATATCCGGATCGTCCTCCAGAATGAAAATGGTCGGATTCAAAGGTTGGGGCACCCCGTTTTCAGCTGCCCGCAAATGTCTGCCCGGCTCCGTGTCGAACATCGGCTCCTCGAACCCAGAATATGACATCTTCGGCAATGTTTGTGGCATGATCGGCTACCCGCTCCAGATTCCGTGCAATTGAGAGAGCATCGAGAGCTTGCACCGCACACCCTGGTTTGTCCCGCATGCAGGCGGAGAGTGCGGTGAAAGCTTCTTTATTGATGCGGTCAATTTCGTCATCGGCTTCAAGCACATGTTTTGCAAGCTCGGTGTCGGCCTCGATAAAGGATCTCAATGCATCGCGGACCATGGCGCGCACACGTCCCGCCATGGCTGGAATATCCACCGGCAGATCGAATGCCGGCATGTCCAGCATGTGCATGACGCGCTGTGCGATATTCACCGCCTGATCGCCGACGCGTTCGAGATCGGCGTTGATCTTGATGACCGCGAGGATGAACCGGAGGTCGATGGCCATGGGCTGCTGCATGGCGAGCAAATCAATGGCAAACTCATCCACTTCGCGCTCGGCGCGGTTGATGCCGGGCTCGTTGGCGAGTACCCGATCACAGAGCGCAAGATCGCGTTGAGAATAGGCCTGGACTGCGAGGTCAACAGCCTGCTCGGCCATTCCAGCCATGGCCAAAATGCGGTGTTTGAGTTCTTCGAGTTCCTGATGAAAACGAATTCGTGTCATCCAAACCTGCCCGTAATGTAATCTTCCGTTCTCTTGTCCGTGGGATTGGTAAATATCTTCTCGGTGCGGTCAAACTCGACCAGGTTGCCCATCAGAAAGAATCCGGTGAATTCGGCGACACGTGATGCCTGCTGCATGTTATGAGTAACGATAACGATGGTGAGCCTCTGCTTCAACTCGAAAATCAAGTCTTCGATCTTGGCGGTAGAAATGGGATCGAGCGCGGAGCAAGGTTCGTCCATCAGCAAGACCTCGGGATTAACCGCCAGCGCGCGGGCGATACACAACCGCTGTTGCTGGCCCCCGGAAAGGCTGGCGCCTGACTTCTTCTTGAGCACGTCTTTGACTTCATCCCAGAGTGCGGATTGCTGAAGAGATCGTTCGACTACGTCATCCAGAGTCTTGTGGCTTCGCGTGCCGTTTAGTTTCAATCCCGCAGCCACGTTGTCATAAATCGACATACTGGGAAATGGATTCGGCTTCTGAAACACCATGCCGACTTTGCGCCGGACATCAACTGCGGGCATGTCATAGATGTCGGCTTCGCCAACCCTGACCTCACCTTCGGCTCTGGCGTCCGGGTTGGTTTCATGCATCCGATTCAGGCAACGAATAAAAGTAGACTTCCCGCAGCCAGATGGGCCAATAACGGCAGTGGCGTGTTTCTGTTCTACCGCCATGTTGATACCGTGCAAGGCTTCAGTTTTGCCGAACCAGGCCTTTAGATCGCGAACCTCGATCTCGGTTGCCATATCTTAGCGTGCCCCTCCCAGCATACGACGCATGAAGACAAAGCGTACCAGGGTAGTGGTGCCGACGATCAGGATCACTAACATAAGGGCACCCGCCCAAGCCTGGCGGTGCCAATCTTCATAGGGAGTAATGGCATAGGTAAATATCTGAAGCGGCAGTGCTGCAATCGGTTGCTGCGCATTGAAACTCCAGAACTGGTTTCCAAATGCGGTAAACATTAATGGAGCAGTCTCGCCCGCAACCCGGGCAAAGGCCAGCATCACACCGGTAATAATCCCCGCGCGGGCGGTGGCCAGGGTAATTGAGATAGTCGTCCGCCACTGGGGTATGCCCAGACCGAACGCCGCTTCGCGTACTGCGTGAGGGACCAACAACAACATCTGCTCCGTGGTGCGGGCAACCGTGGGAACCATCATGATGGCCAGAGCCACTCCACCGGCGAACGCGGAGAAGTGCCCCTGCGGGATGACAACCAATCCGTAAGCCACCAGGCCGATAACGATGGATGGAACGCCGTTTAAAACATCGGAGGTAAACCTGATCAACTTTCCCAGCCGGTTGCGGCCATATTCAGCCAGATAAACCCCAGCGCCAATTCCCAGCGGCACCCCAAAGATGCTCGCAATGCCCAAAATCATAACGGAGCCGATCAGGGCATTGGCCATGCCGCCCCCAACTTCTCCGACTGGCTTTGGAGTCTGGGTGATGAAAGACCAATTCAACGCGCCTGCACCCTTCAGGACCAGGTAGGCGAAGATCGCGATCAGTGTGCTGACTACCACCAGCGACAGAGTGGCTGCCAGACCGGTAAAGAAGTGGTCCGTAAGCTGGCGACGGAGGCTGATTTCTCGCCTAGGCATTGGTCCTCGCAGGAGTGCCTCGGGTGACGGTCCAAACCATCAGGCCGGCGAGAATATTTACGATAATGGTGACAACAAAAAGCGCCAGGCCGATCTCAATCAGAGCGCTTCGATACAGGTCGCCTGTAGCCTCATTGAACTCATTGGCGATAACGGCTGCCATGGTGTAACCCGGGGCGAGGAGCGATTTTGCAATCTGAGGAGTGTTGCCGATCACCATGGTGACAGCCATGGTTTCACCCAAGGCACGGCCCAGCCCTAAAATTACGGCACCCGCGATACCGGCGCGGGCGTTCCGCAGAACTCCAATCCGCACCATTTCCCAGCGAGTAGCCCCCAGGGCCAGGGCAGCTTCCCGCTGGTGTTGAGGGACCACTGCCAGCACTTCTCGGGTGATCGAGGAAATGATTGGAACGATCATGATCGCCATCACCACTCCAGCGGCGAACATGGAATACCCATAATCAGGACGGGAAAAAAGTCCGGTCCAGCCAAAATATTTTATGAAAAGCGGATTGACGTGGAGGCGCAGCAGGGGAACCAGGACGAAGATGGCCCACAATCCGTAAATGACGCTGGGTATCGCGGCCAGCAGCTCGGTGGCGTAGGAGATGGGCTTGCGGAGCGGCCTGGGGCACATTTCAGTAACGAATACCGCTACCGCAACGGCCAAAGGCACCGCGATAATTAAGGCTACAAGCGAGGAAACCAAGGTGCCAAAGATAAACGGGAGCGCCCCAAAACTTCCGGAAACCGGATCCCAGGAACTCTCCACAAAGAAATGAAGTCCGAATTTATGCCAGGCGAGCGCTGACCGCTGAAGAAGTTCAGCCACAATCAGCCCGACGATGCCCAGTACAGCCAAGCCGGCCAGCGTCATGAGGCCGCGGAAACCTGTGTCCAAGGTGAACAGCGTCCGTCGCCATGCTGGGGCTTTTTGTACGGTAGTCACAAGCGAGAGATTCGGCGATTCCGATGTGCCCATGGTTTTCGTAGAAGACGGACCGGCCTGCCGGGTCGCGCGGTTCTCCAAAGACGAGATGCGTTGCTCAGGTCGTGCTCCCATCCGGCTGACCGCTCCTGTGCTTCAGGCCGCTGCCGTGAGCGGCGAACAACGGGCCACTCTCAACTTAGCAACGCCTTTGTTAAAGGATGATGAATAGATCGAATGGGCCGGCTTTGTACCCGGCCCATAGAACATTCGGCTAGTGAATCTGCGAGATGACCTGATGCTCCTTCTGCCTCAGCGACTCGGGTAAAGCCGCATAGTCCAGCGGAGTGGTCATAGACTGGCCCTGGTCGAGCATCCAGTTAAGGAAATCAACGACTGCTTTTTGTTTGCTTGAGTCTTTCCACTGAGTAGGAATCAAAAGATAGGTAAATGTCGAGATCGGATATGCGTCCTTGCCCGGCGCATTCGTAATCGAGACGCGAAAATCGGTGCCGGTCATTTTGGCGGATGCAGCCGCTGCGGTCGTAGACTCCAGGCTTGCTCTGATAAAGTTCCCAGCAGCGTTTTTGACCGAACCAAACGGGATTTTGTTCTGTAACGCATAGATCAACTCGACATAACCGAGGCCGCCTTCCATTTGACGGATCATTCCCGCAACACCTTCATTACCCTTGGCACCAAGACCCACCGGCCAACTGACTGAAGTGTTGCTACCTACCCTGGATTTCCATTCCGGACTAATTTTGGAGAGATAATCTGTGAAAACAAATGTAGTGCCGCTGCCGTCTGAACGGTGCACAACTACGATAGCGGTGCCCGGAAGCTTGACGCCTGGATTGGCCGCCGCAATAGCTTTATCGTTCCAGGATGTAATCTCGCCAAGGTAGATGCCAGCCAGGATTTGGGGAGTGAACTTCACTTCTTCCGTAACGCCGGGCACATTGTAAGCGGGGACGACGGAACCCAGCACCGTGGGAAGTTGTAGGAACGGCATTGGCATCTGCTTTACTTTGGTGTCATCGAGAGGCATGTCGCTGGCCCCGAAGTCCACGGTACCGGCCTTCAATTGGGCAATGCCGCCGCCGCTGCCAATCGATTGATAGTTGATTTCGATCTGCGGATGCATCTGATGAAACTCATTAAACCATTTGGAGTAGATGGGATAAGGGAAGGTCGCACCCGCTGCATTTAGTTTTGTCTGTGCCAGCGAAGGTAACGCTAGAAGAACAAAGGCGAGTACAGGATAGAGCTTTTTCAAAGTTATTCTCCTGGGTGAGCTTTATGCTAAGCCGATTAAAAACTACGTCGGTTAAAGGACGATGAACCCGTGGTTAACAGTTGGGTAAATCCGTGTTCCCGAAGGAGTTGAGTAATGGGACGATCAGCTGGCGCGGGTGCCGCCGCCAAGATGCTGACGCCGAAGATGTTCGAGGTAGAGCTGTTCGGAGGACCGATCTTTTGCCCTTAAGAGATGACGTACGGTGTGGCCGCTGACTAAATGGCAGACCTCTTCAGCGGTGTTTTTCACATGGTCCGCAGCCCGTTCGATCGCCTGGGCCATCGAAATCACGTGAATGCTGTCGGGACCGCTGAAGGCCATTTCCGGTTCCAGTCGCCGCATCACGATCAGGTTGTGCAGTCGGTCCACTTCGCGATCAGTGCGCAGCACCTCGAGGGCCCGGGCGTGATCGCGAGAGGCGAACGCGCGGTCGGTTTCCGAGAGCATTTTGGCCAACACCGCCAGCATGTCGCCGAAATCGTGAAGATCCTGCATATCGAGGCGAAAATGAACTGTCTCGGCTCGCGTGGCGAAGGAGAGCAGCAGGTCGCCGACGCGCTCAAGATCGATCATGCACTTGAGGCACGCGAGTTTTTCTCGGACCTCCTCAAGCGGCGCTTGAGCAATTTCCGTAGCCACGCGTTCGTCGATTTCGCGGTCCAGTTCATCGAGTTCCCGTTCGCACTCGGCGATGTGGTCAATACCGCCTTTGGCGCCGAGAATCAGGTCGGCTGCGCTTTGACTGGCCGTAATCGCGACCGCGTAAGCGCGTTGGGTCATCTCCGTCAATGAGTCCTTCTTTCCGTTATCGAGCTTCGCGATTGTGGGAGCGTTTGCCATGTGCGATCCGGGCCTAAATGCGAGCGGTATCTTCTTTGGTGAAGCCGCAGATTGACTTATTGAAACCGACTCCTGTTTACAATTGGGTTAATAATCCGTAAATAGATGAATTCTCGCCTCCTGCCCTAGTGAATTCAACGCAAACTCATGACAGCAATTAAACTAGCTCATTCGTTTACGGCATTTATTCATGAAAACCTTAAAAATCCGGAAGCTTGTTGTCGTGCTGATCGCGCTTGCGCCATTGAGCGCACAGAACCAAAGCAAAGGTGTGAACGGAGCGCAGCAGGAGGTGCCCTCAACCGATCCCGCCCAAATCATCCAATTCCTTAGTAAGAGCATTTCGTGGTACCGGCAATATGCAGTTGAGCAGCAACTCGCAAGTCAACCCTCTGATTACTCATTCCTGGATCAAAACCGAAGAGTTGCCGAGCAGGTGGTCCAACTGGCTTTCGATTATGCGCGGGCGCAGGCGCAGGCCCGTGCACAGCAGCGCGTTCAGCCCCAACAGCCGGCGCCGGATTCGCAAAGTTATCAGGGCCTGACCAGAGCCGCACAAAAGACAACACAGCAGATTCAAGACACGCAAGCTGAGCTGCAGGACACGCGCGAGAAGCTGGCCCATGCTCCCGCATCCAAGCGGGCGGCGTTGCAAGCGCAGGTTTCTGAGCTCGAGAGCGAGGTCGGCCTGCTTCAGGCGCGGCAGGATGCGCTTCAGGGCATGTTGGATTTCGTGAGCACGAGCAACTCGGCCATCAGCGGCGTAGGTCTGCGCTCCCAGATTGAAGAACTGGCGCGATCAGTACCGGCCGCGATCAGTCGCGCACAAGGCGCAAGTGGTCGCGAAGCTGAGCTACCGCCATCTTCAGCAACCAACAATGCGCTCACGCGCAAGCCGGAGCCGACAGGCATTTGGGGACTGCTGGCCGACCTGATTCATCTTTCGAGCAAGCTGCACACGCTCGATGATCAAATTCATGCCACCAGCCAGCTTAAGCAGGACGCCACCTCATTGCGCAAGCCGATGCTCGGCCATTTGCGGGACCTCATTCACCAGGGCGACGTTCTATTCGGCGCCGCTGATACCGCCTCTCCGGCCCAGTTAGCCGAACAAAAACAGCAACTCGACGGCCTGACTTCGCAGTTCAAACAAAACGCGGCAGCTATGCTGCCGTTGAGCAAAATCAACATTCTGCTCGACACGTATCAGCGAACGCTGAGCAATTGGCGCGAAAACGTCAAAGACGATATTCACGACGATCTGCGCGAGCTTCTGTTTCGCATTGGGGTGCTGGCGGTGCTGATCGCAGTGGTCATGGGCATGGGCGAGATCTGGAGGAGGACCACTTTCCGTTACGTTCATGACACGCGGCGCCGCTATCAGTTCCTGTTGTTGCGGCGCATTGTCATGTGGATGGCCATCGCTCTGATTATCATCGTGACGTTCGCGTCACAGCTTGGATCGGCTGTCACCTTTGCGGGTCTGCTGACTGCGGGCATTGCCGTCGCCCTGCAAAATGTAATCGTTTCGATCGTCGCTTATTTCTTCCTGATCGGAAAGTACGGCATTCGCGTTGGCGACCGGGTACAGATTGCTGGAGTAACGGGCGAAGTGGTCGAACTTGGATTGGTCCGTATTCATCTGATGGAGCTTTCGGGTCCTGGTGGATCGCAACCGACCGGCCGAGTGGTCGCATTCTCAAACTCGATTGTTTTTCAGCCCGGGCCGGGCGTTTTCAAACAGATTCCCGGTACGAGTTTTATCTGGCATGAGATGAAGCTGCTGCTCGCCGTAGATGCCGACTACCATGCGGCGCGCGAGAGAATTACAAAAGCGGTGAATGCCGCGCTGGCAGATTATCGTCCATCCATCGAAGCACAGAGAGAAGTTATGGCCAGAAATCTCGCCTCCGTTTCTACGGGTGAGTTGAAGCCGAGAATTCACTTGCACTATATCGCCTCAGGAATTGAGGCCACGGTCACATTCCCGGTCGAGTTTCAGAACGCAGCCGAGATGGACGATCACTTGATGAAGGAAGTAATGGCCGCCCTTGAACAAGAGCCAAGGATCAAACTCGTGGGTGCAGAGATGCAACCGGCCAAGTAGGTTTCAGGCGCGCTACTCCGGAAGTTACTGCAGTGTGCTAGCCACGTTTGAGAACGTGTTATTGGCGTTGGTGCCAATCAGCTTAATGGTCCCGACAACCAGCAGCAGAATGACTGCAAGCATAACGGCGTACTCGGCAATGTCCTGACCTTGCTCATCGTCTCTGAGCCTGCGCAGGATTTCAAGCATAGATTCCTCCCAAATATTGTGGCACGCAATAATGAACGGGCTGTCCCTAATTGTCAAATTGTAGAGTATTTTTGCCTTAAATGGCGATTATCGAAGCAGATCCACAGATTTTTGCGCGTAATCCAGAACACGTGTGGGCTGAACGCCCAGGTAGATCGTTATTGCAAGGCTTAACCCGAGGGCGAAGCCGAGACCGACCGGGACCGGAGTGACCGGGACTTCTTCGCGCGGCTCCCGCATGTACATGAACACAATCAGGCGCAGGTAGTAGTAAGCGGCTACCGCGCTGTTAATAACGCCGATAATTGTTAATCCGATCAGGTTGGACTGCATGGCGGCGGTAAACACGTAGAACTTGGCGAAGAAGCCGCCGGTGATCGGAATTCCAATGAGCGAGAGCAGAAAGATGGTCAATACCGAGGCCAGCAGCGGCGACCGTTTGCCCAGTCCGGCGTAGTCTTCGAGACTTACATAGCGTTCGCCGGCGTTAGCAAAGTGCCCTACCACCGCGAACGCACCGACGTTCATAGCCGCGTATGAGGCGGTATAGAACATGGCGGCCGGAATTCCGTTGGCCGGCAGCGCTGCGAATGCGACCAGCAGGTATCCGGCGTGAGCGATGGAGGAGTAGGCCAGCAGGCGCTTCACATTGTCCTGGACCAGCGCGGCAATGTTGCCGATGGTCATGGAAAGAGCGGCAGCGATCCATATCAGTAAAACTCGCCCAGGTGCCTGTGCCTGAAACATGATGCGCAGAAGCACGGCAAAGACCGCAGCCTTGGGTGCAGTGGACATGAATCCGACAACCGGCGAAGGCGCGCCTTCGTAGACGTCAGGCGTCCAGATATGGAAAGGCGCGGCGGCAACCTTGAAGCCAAGTCCTACAAACATGAGGGCGATGCCAACATAGGCGAGCAGCGGACCATGGCCGGTGGAGTCGTATTGCGCCAAAGATTGTCCGATGGTTGCAATGCTGGTGGATCCGGTGGCACCAAAAATCAAAGCGACGCCGTAGAGAAAGAATGCGGTGGCGAATGAACCGAGAAGGAAATATTTGACCGATGCTTCGCTGCTGATGGCCGACCGCCGCCGAAATCCTGCGAGGATGTAAGTTGCGATCGACGAAATTTCCAGCGCGATAAAAATCAGCACCAGCTCCATCGCGGACGACATCAGGGACATTCCGACCGCGCCGAACAGAATCAGTCCGTAATATTCTCCGGCACGAATCTGCTGGACTTCCATGTATTCATACGAGCTCAAGATGACCAGGATGGTGACTGCGGCGACTACGACATGAAAGAAGATGCTGAACGCATCAACTTTGATCATGTTCCAGAAGGCAAGGCCACTGCCGCCGGTATGACTGAGAAAGTGCGCCTGAAAAAATGCAGCTAGTAAGGCCGCGAACGCGCCGGCCAGGGCGATGCCGCCGAGTGTACGCTGGCTGCGGCGCTCGTCCATAACCGGATCGAGAAGCATGATAAGCATGCCGAACAGGGAGAGCACAATCTCCGGCAGAATGGCGACATAATCGCCACCACGGGGCAAGGTTTCAACGATGTCAGCCAGCAGCATCACTGCGACACCACCTTGCTCATGAACTGGGTAAAGGGCACAAGCGCATTGTGTACGGCGGGATCGATGGCATTCAGCCAGAGCAGCGGGGCCACACCCATGGCAAGCGCCATGATGGCTGCCGGCCAAAGCGCGACGCGTTCGCGGAGATTCAGATCAGGCACCGTCAGGTTTTCCTCGTGCTTCACGACTCCGAAAAACACGCGCTGGTACATCCACAGGAGATAGCATGCGCTCCAGATGATACCGCTCGCGCCGACCACTCCCCACCACATGTGCGCCTGAAAGGCGCCGCTCAATACCAGGAACTCGCCGATGAAGCCGTTAAGCAGCGGAAGTCCGACCGAAGCGAGGACAACAAACAAGAAGAATGTCGAGTATTTAGGCATGACGGAAGCCAATCCGCCGAATTCGGAAATCTCATAGGTATGCCGCCGCTCGTAGAGGATTCCCGCCAGCATGAACAGTGCACCGGTGGAGACTCCGTGGGCCAGCATCACGAACATGGCCCCGTTTAGGCCGGCCTGGGTGAAGCTGAAAATTCCGAGCACTACAAATCCCAAATGGCTGATCGAGGAATACGCGATCAGTTTCTTCATATTGGGCTGGACCATTGCCACCAGCGCGCCATACACGATTCCAATCAAGGCCAGAACAGCGATCCATGAAGCGTTGGCGCGCGCCTGCTCGGGGAAGAGGCCGAGATTGAAGCGCAACATGCCGTAAGTACCCATCTTCAACAGGACGCCCGCTAACAGGACTGAACCTGCGGTCGGAGCCTCAACGTGCGCGTCCGGCAACCAGGTGTGGAACGGAAACAGCGGAACTTTTACCGCGAACGCGATGAAGAAGCCCAGGAAAAGCATCAATGGGACAATGCCGCTGTAGTCAGGCACCGCGCCGCCGCGCAAAGCGTTCTGAATCACCACGAAATCAAAGCTGCCTGTCTTTGCGTATAGCCACAAGATCGCCGCCAGCATGAAGACGGATGCAATCATCGTGTACAGGAAGAACTTGACCGCGGCATAGACTCTGCGCCCGTGTCCGTAAACGCCGATGAGCAGCGCCATCGGGATCAGCGTGGCTTCCCAGAAGAAGTAGAACAGGAAAAGATCGAGGGCAAGAAAGACGCCGATCAGGGCGGTTTCAAGCACCAGCAACAGAATGAAAAATTCCTTGACCCGTTCGTGGATCGAGGTCCACGAAATCAGCACGCACAACGGCGTGAGGAATGTGGTGAGCACCACCAGCCACATCGAGATGCCGTCCATGCCCATGTGGTAGTGAATATTGGGCGTCGTGATCCATTGGAGATTGATATCGAACTGAAAACCGGCTTGGTCACGGTGAAAGTGTGCCGGTAAATGCAGCGACAGAACAAAGGTCAACAGCGAAATTACGAGTGCGAACACACGAATATCGCGATGCCGTCGTGGAAAGAAAACGAGTAGCAACGCTCCGAGCGCGGGAGCGAAGGTGACCAGGGTCAGAATGTTTTGATCGAGCCAGTTCATCTTGCACCCGCCCAGACCCAGACCATATATCCGATAACCCCGGTAGCCCCAATGGCGATCCAGCCTGCGTAGGAGCGCAGATTTCCTGACTGCATGTGCCGAAGATTGTCGGAAACTTCTTTAGCGGTCTCAGCGCTGCCGTCGAGTGTGGCGTCGATGACGCCGCGATCAATACCGCGCCAGAAAACGACGCTGGAAATCACGATTAAAGGTTTAACGAAAATCGCTGCGTACAGTTCGTCAATCCAATATTTGTGCGCGACCGCGCTGTACAAGCTGTGCAGAGAATCCGCGATGCGGTCGGGCAGATCCGGACTCCGCTTATAAAGTAGCCACGCCAGGAATAGGCCGAGCAGGCCGGCGCCAACCGATATTGCAGTAAACGTAATTTCGGTTGCGTGTCCTGTCTCGGGTTCAGTTCCTTCGGTGGTCTGTTCCGGAGGCGCAGCTTCTCCCGGTTGCTCATGGGCTGCATTAACGACCGGAGTGGATGAACGAAACACCGGCCCGAGAAATCGGTCAAACTGGTTGTGACCGCCGAGCGATCCCGGAACTCCAACGAAACCGCCGAAAAACGACAGAAACGCCAGGATAACCAGCGGGACGATCATTACCGCCGGGCTTTCATGGACTCCGCCGTGCCCATGGCCGTGACCATGCGCATGATCGTCATGTGCGTGCGCTGTTTCCGCATCGCCCCGGTACTCGCCCGAAAATGTCATGTACATCAGGCGGAACATGTAAAAGGAGGTGAGGAAGGCAGTAACGACTCCAACCAGCCAGTATGCCCAACTTGCCTGATAAGCCCGCCAAAGAATTTCGTCTTTGCTGAAAAAGCCTGCCAGTGGCGGAATTCCAGCGATGGCGCAGGTGGCGATCAGCATCGTTGCCCAGGTCCAGGGAATTTTTCTCCAGAGCCCGCCCATCTTGCGCATGTCCTGTTCGCCGCCGACGGCATGAATCACCGACCCGGCTGCGAGGAAGAGCAGGCCTTTAAAGAAGGCATGGGTCATCAGGTGAAAGATGCCGGCCGAGAACGCGCCCACGCCGCAGGCCATGAACATGTATCCCAGTTGCGAGACGGTGGAGTAGGCGAGGACCTTCTTGATGTCGGTTTGCGCGATGCCGATGGTTGCAGCAAAAAATGCGGTCAGAGTCCCGATAATCGCGACGACGGTTAATGCGCTCGGTGCGCGTTCGAAAATCGTATGCGATCGCGCGACCATGTAAACGCCAGCCGTCACCATGGTCGCGGCGTGAATGAGAGCTGAAACCGGGGTGGGACCTTCCATGGCATCCGGCAACCACACATAAAGCGGGATTTGCGCCGATTTGCCCGCAGCGCCAAGCATTAGTAGAAGAGCAGTCGCGGTCAGAAATCCGACGCCTGCGGTTTCCGGAGAATAGCCCTTCGCTGCTTCAAACACCTTCTGGAAGTCCAGCGAATTGAAATGCTGAATCAGCAGAAACAGGGCAATCAGGAAACCGAAGTCGCCAATGCGGTTAACGATGAAGGCTTTTTTACCGGCGGCAGCGGCGGTATCCTTGGTGAACCAGAACCCGATCAGCAGGTATGACGCCAATCCGACCCCTTCCCAGCCGATGAACATGACGAGGTAGCTGCTGCCGAGAACCAGCGTCAGCATGAAAAACATGAACAGGTTCAGGTAGGAGAAAAACCGGTAAAAGCCTGGGTCGTCCCACATGTATCCGACCGAGTAAATGTGGATGAGAAAGCCAACCCCGGTGACAACCAGCAGCATGATGAGCGACAGCTGATCGAGATAGAACGCGAAGTCCACGCTGAAGCCGCCCGAACGCAGCCAGGGCGCGACCGTCTCGACGTGCGGCAAAAGCGGTAACGAGGAAAACTGCGATGCAACCCACAGCGCCATACAGAACGCCGCACCCGAAAACCCGAGCGCAACGGCAACCACCGCCTGGCGCGAGAATCGTTTGCCCAGCAGGCCATTAATCGCTGCGCCCAGCAGCGGCAGCAGCGGAATCAGCCATAAATAAAGGTTAGGCTGCTTCATAGTTTAAGGAGATTCACCTGATCGATGTTGAGAGTCTCGCGCGTACGGAAGAGCGCAATAATGATCGCCAAACCCACGGCAGCTTCGGCTGCGGCGACGACCATTACGAAAAAAACAAAAACCTGTCCGCTCAACTGCTGCCAGTGCGCGGCAAATGCAACAAACGAGAGGTTCACACCATTGAGCATCAACTCAATCGACATAAAAATGGTGATGATGTTGCGCTTGATCAAAAACCCGGTGACGCCGCATGCAAAGAGAATCGCGCTCAGCACCAGGTAATAAGACAGCGGAACCATTATTGCTCCCTCTTCGTTTCCTGCACGGATTCAGGCCGAGCCGCGAGCACCACCGCGCCCATGATGGCGATCAACACCAAAATGGACGTGACTTCAAAGGGCAAAAGAAATTGATGAAACAAAAGCTGTGCCAGGTCGGCGGGATGTCCGGGCAACTGTCCGATGGCAACCTGGCCGGTTCGATCCTGGATAAGCGCCCAGCAGATCAGGACAGTAACGGCCAGCATGCCAGGTAGTCCAAGAAGCCAGGCAACGCGGCTGCCATGCGTTTGCTCTTCTTCTCCGGCATTGAGCAGCATGATGACGAAAACGAACAGCACCATGATGGCTCCGGCATAGACGATCACCTGCACCGCAGCCACAAACTCGGCGCCCAGCAGAAGATATTCGACGGCCAGGGCTCCCATCACTACAACAAGAGACAGAGCGCTGTTAATGGGATGACGCTGCAGCAGCAGGTTTACAGCACCCGCTACGCAGACCAAACCGAACACCGAGAATAAGATCAGATGCATGAGATAACAGTTGTCGGTGGTCAGTTGTCAGTAGCTTATGCTGACAACTGAGTACTGCACTAAGCGCCAGGCCAAAGGCCTACTACCAGCGCTGTTACTACCAGATTTGCGATGGCCAGCGGCAGAAGAAACTTCCAGCCGAAGGCCATCAGTTGGTCATAACGAAAGCGCGGCAGCGTGCCGCGCACCCATATATATACAAAGAGAAAAACGAAGACCCGCAAGGCAAACCAGAAAAGCGGTAGTAATTCCTGTACGATCGGCGGCCCAAACAGCGGTCCTCGCCATCCCCCGAGGAAAAGCAAGGAAGCGAGACATGCGACAGTGATCATGTTCGCGTATTCGGCCATAAAGAACATAGCAAACTTCATGGCGCTGTATTCGGTGTGATATCCGGCGACCAGTTCAGTTTCTGCTTCCGGCAGATCAAAAGGTATGCGGTTCGTCTCCGCGTAAGCAGCTGTCAGATAAATAAAGAACGCGATAATCTGACCGCCGCGGAAGATGAACCAATTGGGAATGAATCCCCAGAAGTGTCCGGCCTGGGCGTCCACAATGCCGCGCAGGCTGAAAGTGCCGGCCAGAATCAGGACGCCGACGAGGGAAAGGCCGAGCGCGATTTCGTAGCTGACCATCTGCGCGCTGGCACGAAGCCCGCCGAGCAGGGAATACTTGCTGTTCGACGACCAACCGGAAAGGGCCACGCCGTAGACACCCAGCGACGTGATGCCGAGTACGACCAGCAGACCGATGTTTACGTCGGTGATCTGCAGCGGGATGTCGTATCCAGCGATCGTGATCTTATTGCCGAACGGAATCACGGCAATCGAAGTCACGGCAAAAATCACCGCAATCATTGGAGCAGCGATATACAGCGGCTTATAGACGTGCGGCGGTGTCAGATCTTCCTTGAATAGAAACTTCACTCCGTCGGCGGCCGGTTGCAACAATCCGAACGGCCCGACGCGGGTGGGGCCCCAGCGGTTTTGCATCCGGCCAACAACCTTGCGCTCCAGCCACACGGTATATGCGACGGCAGTCAGCAGTACGAACAAGATCAGCGCGATCTTGATGACGGAGACGATGATGTAGAGTGCGATAGGCAAGTTAGTCGTCAGTGGTCAGTCTTCAGTTCTTGTTCGATCGTCAGTGGCAAATCACCGGAGCACCGCACTGCTGCGAACCGACAAGTAGCCACTAACTAACAACTGTTCAGTCCGCCGGCATTTCAGCAGGCTCAGGGTCCTTATTTTCCATTACGGAATTCAGTGTGTTCGAATAACGGCCGAGCGTTCCCGATGTGAACAGATTATTGCCTGCAGGAACGATCTCGGTCGCGCGCTGCTTTGTTCCCGGCCCCATCAGTCCAAGCGATGTATGCTGATCGTTTCCGGCCATCAAGTCCACCCGCGACACATCGTATCCAGTCACCAGTCGCTGAATCTCATCGAGCGTAGCCGCGGGATCGAACGGGCTCATCTTTGGTTCGAGCCCATGCGCTTCGAGCCATACGCTATGCCGATCAGCTTCGCCGGATTGCGCTCCCCGCGACTGGCCCATCTCAGCGCGAACTCCATGACCGAAGGGAACAAGTTTGCGGACGTCAAAGCCCATGGCATCGGCGATGCGGACGATCATCTCAAAATCGGGCTTAGTGGCGGTGACTTCGCCGGCCTTTTTCAAAATTTGAATGTCGCCGCAGGTGTTGGTGAAAGTGCCGGCCTTCTCGTAAGCGTTGGCTGCCGGCAAAACCACGTCGGCGATGGCCGCGGTTTCGGTCAGGAACATATCCTGCACAACGACGAAAGTCTTTTTTAATGTCGAGGGATCGATGTCGAGGCGTCCCACCGGATTAGCGCCGACCACATACAGTGCCCTCAGATTTCCCGCCTTTGCGGCGTCGAACATTTGCGGCAGAGTTAACCCAGCAGCAGGGGGGGCGATGGCCCACTCCTGATGAAAGTTACCAGCGGTATTTGCGGGCGCATATCCGGGAAGCAGATCGGGATAGAGTCCCATATCAGCCGCGCCGCGCGAGTTGGCGTAATCTGCGAGACAGACGATTTTTGCGCCCGGCACCATAGCGGCAAACTTGGCGAGCGCAGTCACGCCCTCGCCAGTTACTTCCGATCCAAAAATTACAACGAGATTCTGCTCGGTGCGGAGCTTCTCGCGGATTGCAGTCAGGTCTTGCGGAAGCGACGACCGCTCGCGCCCGTCCGCGAGAAATGCAGCAACATCGCCGTAGGCATCAGCAGAAATTTGTGTGAAGCTGACCGCCTGGCGCTGCAACTTGATCGGCGCCGCGTTCAGTACATATAGCCGCGCGTTGTGAAGCCGAACATTGTTTCGAATTTGCCAGGCCAATAACGGATGCTGCTCAGTGGGATCATTTCCAATCAGCAGAATAGCGGGCGCGTCGAAAAGATCGCGCATGGATGCCGTTAAATTGGGATTACCGTGAACGGCCGCCGCGAACGCCGCCAGGTCCGCCGTGCGGTGGTGATCGATATTGTTAGTTCCCAGTACCACGCGGGCGAACTTCTGCAAGAGATAATTTTCTTCGTTGGTAGTGCGCGTTGAGCCGATTACACCGATAGAACGTCCGTCTTCACGATCAAGGATGTGGCGGAAACGGCTGCCGATCAACTCAAAAGCTTCTTCCCACGTTGCCGGGGACAGTCTTCCGTGTTTGCGCACAAGCGGCTGCGTCAGCCGGTCTTCATGATTGGCAAAGTCGAACCCATAACGTCCCTTAATACAAAGAAAATCGCCATTGATGCCACTCTTGTCGCGATTATCACCGCGGACGATCTCCATGCCGGTATCGGAACGGCGCACCCCAAGCGTGGTCTTGCATCCATCGCCGCAATGGGTACAGGGGGTGCCGACGTGATTCATCTCCCAGGGCCGCGTTTTGTAACGGTATGCTCCGGAGGTCAACGCGCCCACGGGACAGATGTCAATGCACATGCCGCATTCTTCGCAGTTGAGATGATCTTTTTCGTTGGGCACGATGGTTGAGACCGCGCCTCGGTTATCGACACCGAGCGCCCAAACGTCCATGCCTTCGCCGCAAACGCGTACGCAGCGATAGCAAAGGATGCAACGGGGGCGATCGAAGTAAACCACCGGAGACCACTGCTGCTCATCTCGGTGGTTCTTAAGATCGATGAACTTGGATTCGGCCGCGCCGTAGGAGAACGTCATGTCCTGCAGTTCGCACTCGCCGCCGGCGTCGCAAACCGGGCAATCCAGCGGATGATTCCCAAGCAGCATTTCGACCATGCTCTTGCGGGCCTGACGGATTTCATCGTTGTCGGTGACCACCACCATGCCTTCGGTGATTCCGGTGGTGCAGGCCGTCTGCAACTTCGGCATTTTTTCGACGCGCACCAGACACATGCGGCACGCGCCCTGTAGCGAAAGATTCGGGTAATAGCAGAACGAAGGCACTTCGATGCCGACGGTTTTGCAGGCTTCAATGAGGAGCGTGCCCGCGGGAGCGGAGACCGGCTTGCCATCTACCGTAATGTTTACGAGTTTGGGAGCAGAAGACATGAAATTCAACTACTAGCTTTTAGCCTCTAGCTCTTAGCCAAACCACAAGGGTTCAGGCCAAGAGCTAACTGCTAAGTTCTTGCTACGCAAAAACCGGCAACTGCCTTGCCGCGCTCGCTTTTTCAAATGGGCACGGCTTTCCTTCCAAATGATCTTCGAATTCCTTCCTAAACTTCTTCACAATTGAAATCGTCGGCAGAGCGGCCGCATCGCCTAGTGGACAAAAGGTCCGGCCCAGCATGTTTTCCGACAAGTATTGAATATTATCAATGTCTTTCTTAATGCCGCCGCCGGAGTGAAATCGGGTCAAAGTTTTTTCGAGCCAATCGGTGCCTTCGCGGCAGGGGATGCACCATCCGCAACTTTCATGACGATAGAATTTCATGATGCGGAGCGCGAATTTCACCATGCAGGTGCTGTCGTCAACGACCACAAGGCCGCCGGAGCCGAGCATGCTGCCAGCTTTCATCAAAGTGTCAAAATCCATGGCAAGGTCAATTTCATCGGCGGTTAACAAGGGACAGCTTGATCCGCCGGGAACGACGGCCTTCAATTTGCGGCCATTGGGAATTCCGCCGCCAACGTCATAAATCATCTTTTTGAGGTTGTAGCCCATGGGCAGTTCGTAAACACCGGGCTTGTTGAGATGTCCGCTCAGACAGAACAAACGGGTGCCACCATTCTTCGGTGTGCCCAAGCCGGCGAACCACTCCGCCCCGCCGAGAATAATGTGAGGTACGCTGGCCAGCGTCTCGGCATTGTTGATGACAGTGGGGCCGCCCCACAGGCCCACAACGGCAGGGAAGGGAGGCCGGATGCGCGGTACGCCACGCTTGCCCTCGAGCGATTCCATCAGCGCCGACTCTTCGCCGACTTCGTATGCACCCGCGCCGCCGTGCCAGTAGAGATCGAAATCATAGCCGCTGCCAAAAATGTTCTTTCCCGCAAAGCCCTTGGCGTAGGCGTCGGCGATGGCTTTCTGCATGATATCCAGCAGATAGCGGTATTCGCCGCGAATGTAGATGTAAGCGCTGCGCGCGCCGACAGCGATTCCGGCGATCATCGCGCCTTCGATAACGGCGTGCGGATCATGCTCGAATATCAGACGGTCTTTGCAGGTGCCGGGCTCGCTCTCGTCACCGTTGCAGAGAATGTATTTTGGCTTAGCGGAGACTTTGGGTACGAACGACCACTTCAAACCAGTGTTGAATCCCGCGCCGCCGCGTCCGCGCAGGCCGGAATTCTTGACCTCGTTAATGATGGCGTCCGGCTGCATGCCAAGCGCTTTGCGCAGAGCCTTGTAGCCGTCGAGTTCGACGTAGCGGTCGATATTGGTCGCGCCCATGCCAAAGCGTTTCGCGACTACACGCACCTCGTCGGGATGAGAAACAAGCTCTGCCATTTTGAAATCGGATAATCGAGTGATTGGCTCATGGGATGATCTCAGATGCCAGATCAGCCGATGATCATACCGCTCGATTGCTACTGCCTCGCCCTCTTCCTATATTCGTCCAGCACTCCATCCATCTTTTCCGGCGTCAGGTTCTCGTGAAAGTCGTAGTTGACTTGCACCGCCGGGGCCCAGCTGCATGCGCCGATGCATTCGACTTCTTCGAGCGAAAACAGGCCATCCGAAGTCGTCCCCTTATTTCCAACGCCAAGCTTCTCTTCGCAATGCGCCAACAATTCTTCGCCGCCACGCAGGAGGCATGCGATATTGGTGCACACCTGTACGTTAAATTTTCCACGAGGTTTGGTGGTAAGCATTGAGTAATAGCTGATCACGTTGCGAACGTCGAGTTCGGTCAGATCCAGCCGTCCGGCAAGCTCAGCAATGACCTCTTCGGAGAGATAGCCGACTTCGTCCTGGGCATAGAGCAACGTCGGAACCAAAACGGAGCGCTTGGTCGGATAATGCGTCAGCATTTCCGTGAAGCGCGACTCGAATTGGTCTGAAAATCTCATGGAAACGTGTAGTTCTGTAATTGCTTGGTGTCGTCCCTATTTCGCTCCCAGGGCTTCTCCCCAGGGCTAAAGCTCGTTTGCCCCTAGCGGGCTAATGTTTCTGACGAGTTATCGTCGTAGCTGCCACAACGATAATTCTAGCGACAAGCACGATCCGCGACCTTTACCTGTCTATTTCTCCCAACACAATATCTATGCTGCCGATTGCTGCGACCACATCTGCCAACAAACGGCCTTCGCACATCAGCGGCAAGGTTTGCATATTTGCGAGACAGGCTGAGCGCATGTGCACACGATAAGGTTTCGCGGAGCCGTCGCTCACAATGTAATATCCCATCTCGCCGCGCGGCGACTCGACTGCCTGATACACCTCGCCTTCGGGAACCGCGAAGCCCTCTGTCACGATTTTGAAGTGATAGATGAGAGCTTCCATCTCGGTCTTCATCTTCTCGCGATCGGGCAGCACGACCTTCGGAGCATCGGCTTTTACCGGCCCTTCCGGCATGCCGTCGAGCGCCTGCTTAACAATGCCGATGGACTCCCGCAGTTCCCTCACGCGGCACATATAGCGATCGAAAACGTCGCCTTCAATACCGACCGGCACTTTGAAGTTAAAGTTCTCATATCCCGTGTAGGGCATATCGCGGCGCAGGTCTAAATCGATGCCACTACCACGCAGGGTCGGGCCGCTCGCGCCAAGCGCGATTGCGTCTTCGGCTGAAATCCTGGCGACGCCTTTCGTGCGCATCACCCAGATCGGGTTGCCCGTCAGCAAACCTTCGTATTCATCCACTCGCGAGGGAAAACGATCGGCAAATTTGCGCACGCGATCAAAGAAGTCCAGTGGCGGCTGCAAGGCGACCCCGCCAATCCGGAAATAAGAGGTCATCATGCGTTGCCCGCTGATGGCTTCAAACAGCCGCAGAATTTCTTCGCGCTCACGGAAACAGTACAGGAACACCGTCATTGCGCCGATGTCCATGGCGTGCGTGCCCAGCCATACCAGGTGCGAATTGATGCGCGTGAGCTCATTCATCATCACGCGGAGCCACTGCGCCCGAGGAGGAATTTCGATGCCGAGAAGTTTCTCCACCGCAAGCACATAGCAGAGATTGTTGGTCATCGGGCACAGATAATCGATACGGTCGGTGAGCGGCACTACCTGGTGATAGAACTTGGCTTCACAGGTTTTCTCAATACCGGTGTGCAGGAAGCCGATATCGGGCATCATGCGCACCACCGTCTCGCCGTCAATCTCCAGCAGCAAGCGCAATACCCCGTGGGTTGAGGGGTGCTGCGGTCCCATGTTCAGGATCATGGTTTTGTCCTGACCGGGTTCCAGCGCGGGAGTAGGGGAGAGATGTGCCATCTAGAAATTCTGTAATTGGGAAATTTGGTAATCGGGTAAGTTAAAGCCGGAACCGAATCGCTTAAATTACGAAATTACCAAATTACTCAATTTCTTAAGTGTCTTACCTATAGCCCTCCACGGGGTAGTCTTTGCGCAGCGGGTGGCCTTCCCAATTTTCCGGCATCAGTATGCGACGTAAATAAGGATGGCCGTTGAAGCGGACACCGAACAGATCAAAGACTTCACGCTCGAAATAATTAGCACCCGGCCAGACTGAGGTCACAGAGTCAAGCGCGGGACCGTCGCCGCTCAGCCTGACCTTCAACCGCACCCGCTCCTTGTTGGGAATGGAGAGCAGGTGATAGATCACTTCAAAGCGCGGCTCTGAGGGATACCAATCCACACAAGTGATATCGGCAAGATAATTGAATGGACAGCCAGCATTGTCGCGCAGCAGCGAGCAGGCTTCGCGGATAGATGAACGATCGACATAAATCGTCATCTCGTCGCGGTCGAACTTCACGCCTGTGACGGCTTTCTCATTCCATGTAAGCAGGCGCGCAATCGCCGGATGCGACTTAAGTTGCTCGAGATCGGTGACGGCGGGA